>NZ_JANSHM010000049.1:0-20199 GCF_047461635.1 Synechococcus sp. W55.2
GTTGACCACCTGTCAACAAGAGCGGGTGGCTGCGGCCATTGCTGAAATCCTCTCAGAAAAAACCTGCCCGTAGCACTCAGTTATGTCTGCCTTATGGTCATTTCGATTCAAACTAGAACACTGCACCCACGCCCACAGTCATTTTAAATAAGAATGAAACGAAATGAAACATTTCCATCCCATTGCTTCCCAACTCCCCTCTCCCTCTGGGAAGAGGACTGGGGGTGATCTCGGAAGCGGTATGGAGCGCTTGGGGATTGTCTCAATCCAGCTTGAAAGGACTACAAATGGCCAAAAAACGAAGTCTCCAGACCCGTCCTCCCAGTGCGGCGGAAGGAAGCCAGCAGGGTGTCAATTCTGGGACTCGACCGGCTGCGGCGGCTGCCATTTCAGCACCAAGGTAGAAAGTTGCGGCAGGCAGAGCTCGAGGGAGTAGGGCAAGTTGTGGTAGGCCCAGTCGTCTGTCCACTTGCCCCCCAAATTGCCTACCCCGCTGCCCCAAAACTCCACAGCATCGCTGTTGAGCAGCTCTCGATAAAAACCTCGTTCCGGTACCCCAATGCGGTAATTGGGCCAGACCACCGGCGTGAAGTTACAAACCACCACCACCCACTCACTGGGATCCTCCCCATAGCGGATGAAGGAAACAATGCCGCGATGGTCGCTGCAGTCGATCCAGCGGAACCCCTCCGGTTTGGTGTCTTGGGTGTACAGGGCAGGTTCGGAGCGCAACAGGCGATTCAGGCTGGCCACGTAGTGGCGCAACTTGGCGTGGGGTTCATACTGCAGCAGCCCCCAGTCCAGATCTGCCCAAACGTTCCACTCATTCCACTGGCCAAACTCCATGCTCATGAACAAGGTTTTCTTGCCAGGGTGGGTGAACATGTAGCCATACAAAGCCCGCAGACTGGCGAACTTATGCCAATGATCCCCCGGCATTTTGCCCAACATGTGGCTCTTGCCATGCACCACCTCATCATGAGAAAAGGCCAGCATGTAATTTTCGCTGAAGGCATACATGAGGCTGAAGGTGACCAAATGGGGATGGAACTGTCGGAACCAGGGATCCATGTGGAAATAATCCAACATGTCGTGCATCCAACCCATGTTCCACTTCAAGTTGAAGCCCAGCCCACCCACATGAGTTGGCCAAGTTACCATCGGCCAAGCAGTAGATTCTTCGGCAATGGAAAGCGCACCGGGGTTGTATTTGAAAATGAGGGTATTGAGCTGCCGGAAAAAGTCGATGGCTTCGAGGTGTTCCCGCCCGCCGTAGGGGTTGGGGATCCAGTCTTTGCGGTCATAATCCAGATAAAGCATCGAGGCCACCGCATCCACCCGGATCCCGTCGATGTGGTATTTCTCGAACCAAAAAAGGGCATTGGCCACCAGATAATTGCGCACCTCGTTGCGGCCATAATTAAAGACCAAAGTGCCCCAACCTTTGTGCTCGCCTTTGCGAGGGTCGGCGTATTCGTACAGGTGAGTACCGTCGAAAAAAGCCAGCCCATGCCCATCTTTGGGGAAATGCCCAGGCACCCAATCGACAATCACGCCGATCCCGGCTTGGTGAGCCTGATCGACAAAATACATAAAGTCTTGCGGGGATCCATAGCGGGATGTTACGGCATAGTAGCCAATCACCTGATAGCCCCAAGAGCCATCGAAGGGGTGTTCTGCCACCGGCAACAGCTCGATGTGGGTAAAGCCCAGCTCCTTCACATAGGGGATTAGCTTGTCCGCCAGCTCGCGGTAGGTGAGGAAGCGAGTATTGGGCTTTTGGTCCACCAGCACACTTTGCCCTTCGGCAGGTGGATCTTCAGCCGAGGCGTGCATCCAGGATCCCAGATGCACCTCATAAACCGAAATCGGCGAGCGCAGGGGATCGGTGGCGGCGCGTTTTTCCAGCCAGGCTTGGTCGTGCCAGGTGTAGGTGTTGAGGTCGGCTACGATGGAGCCGGTTTTGGGGCGCACCTCCTGTTGAAAGCCATAGGGATCCGATTTTTCGTAGATATCCCCCCAGGAAGTTTTCACCTCGTACTTGTAGATGGCGCCTGGCCCTATGCCGGGGATGAACACCGCCCAGATGCCGCTTTCGCCCAGCCGCTTCATCTGGTGTTGACGCCCGTCCCAGTGGTTAAAATCGCCGATAACGCTGACGTTGCGGGCGTTGGGAGCCCAGACGGCGAAATGCACCCCCTTCACCCCATCCACCGTGATGGGATGAGCGCCCAGCTTGTCGTAAATGCGGTGGTGATTCCCCTCGTTGAACAAGTAGCGATCCAGCTCGCCAATGTGGTTGACCTTCTCCAAGGGAAAGCGGTAGGGATCCTCCCATTCTTCCAAGTGTTCCCCTTGGGGATCCCAGACCCGTTGGGCCCGCAAAAAATAGTCCGGCAGAGGGGTTCCCGGCTCAAAGCGCAGCTCGAATAGCGTTTCCGGGTGCAGCGGCTGCATCGGGTAAGCCTGTCCAGTGGCGCGTTCCACCAGCCAAACCTGCCGAGCATTGGGCACAAGGGCGCGCACCAACCCAAAGGATTTCCCGGCCTCTTCTATCTGCTGGGGGCCCAAAACGGCATAGGGATCCTGCCATTGGTTGGAAACAAACTGACCCACTTGTTCGGCAGACAGGAGAAAGCCCATCGGGAACCCTCAGTAAATGACCATTCTAGTCTAGCGGTGGCTGACCCCCAGTTTGCGCTGTCAGCTCCAGGCCCGCCTCCAGGCAAAGAATCCCTGCAAGAAGTTCTGCAGGCGGGGGTTGGTGGCCAATTGTTGCCTGCGGTGCTGCAGGGCCGCCTTGGCATTCACCTCCGAGCGGGTGGGGTAGATGTGGATCCCGGTCAGGGCAGAGACGGGCAGCCGCCGGCTCATGGCCAAAACCACCTCGTGAATCAGCTCTCCCGCCTGGGATCCCACCAGGTGCGCCCCCAAAATCTGGCCGTTGCGTCGACAGATCAATTTGGCAAAGCCCAGGGGGGCGGCTTCTGCCTGGGCCCGATCCACATCGGCAAACTCCTGTTTGAGCACCACCACATCCTTGCCGTATTGCTGCCGGGCTTCGCTTTCGGTGAGGCCCACACGGGCCAGCTCCGGCTCGGTAAAGATGGCCCAGGGAATGACGCGATAACGCGCTTGGCTGAGGGGGAAAAACAGGGCATTGACCAAGGCCACTGCCGCTTCGTAGGCCGCCACATGGGTAAATTGCGGCCCGCCGATGACATCCCCACAGGCGTAGATGCGGGGATTGCGGGTTTGCAGCTTGGCATTTACCTGGATCCCTTGGGGGGTGTACTGCACGCCGGCGGCTTCTAGACCCAGCCCTTCCACGTTCGGGATCCGACCGGCGGCCACCAAAATCTCTTCTGCGCGGATCACCGGGTCACCTGCAGCGGCGGTGCCTGCCCCGGAATTGGCCTTTAGGGAAAGCAGCTTTGCCCCTTGCTCTTGGCCAACTGCTGTGGCGCGTACCCGGGTGAGGATGCGGATCCCATCTTGGGTCAACTGTTGCTGCACCACCTGGGCGGCTTCGGGATCCTCCTTGGGCAAGATGCGCTCGCGGCTGGCAATGAGGGTCACCTCGGATCCCAGACGGGCCAGAGCTTGGCTCAACTCGCAGCCTACCGGCCCCGCCCCTATCACCGCCACCGATTTGGGCAAGCGGGTCAAGTCAAAGATCGATTCGTTGGTCAGATAGCCCGCCTCGGCCAAGCCCGGCAAGGGGGGAACCCAAGGACGGGATCCGGTGGCGATGACAAAAGCCCGCGCCTGTACCTGCCGTCCTGCCACCTCAAAGGTGCGCCCATCCACAAAGCGGCCCTTGGCAAACACCAGTTCCACCCCCAGTTGGCGGAAGCGATCTGGCGAATCGGCGTGGTTGGCGATGTAGCTCTGGGCAGAGCGAATGTGTTCGTACACCTTGAGGTAATCCACCGAGATCCCTGCTGGGCCGGGGAGAGTTACCCAACCGGCAGCCATGGCCTGGCGAATCCGATGGACGGTATGGGCCACGTGAAGAAGGGCTTTGCTGGGCACACAGCCATACCAGAGGCAATCGCCGCCCAAGCGGTCGCTTCCTTCCACCAGCAGCACCTTGGCCTTCAGTTGGGCCGCAGCGCTGGCCACCACCAAACCCGCTGCACCGGCGCCGATGACCACAATATCGTAGGAGACAGGCATGGCTTGTTCTGAACAAAAACATCGGGCAAGGGATAGCACCATCCTATGTCTTGAGTGGGCCGGGGGCAGGATGGGAGAAGGGGATCCCTTTCCACACCCTTTCTGCATGGGAGAAGAACTTGTTAGAGTGGGACGGATGGATCCCTTGCAAGCTGGGTTGATCCGTCTGTTCTACTTTTCAAGTTTTGGGGACTTATGACTATCCTGCTGCCGAGCGAACCTATCTTGGCCGTGAGCATCTTCGGCATGGGCCTGCCAGAGCTGGCCGTGATTGGGGTGATCGCGGTGGTCGTGTTTGGCCCCAAGAAGCTACCCGAGTTGGGCAGTGCCTTTGGCAAAGCGTTGCGGAGTTTCAAACAAGAGATGAACAACCCCGGCAGCGATGACGAGCCTGCCGGCGCAGAAAAGGTGGAGAAGGTGGTTGAGAAAGATGCCGCCTGAGGGTCGCGGAGAGGGGTGGGATCCCAACTTCTGCCAGGGACGTGCTGCCGCAACTGGGGATCTTGTCGAGAGGGGGGATCCAAGCCGGCTTCGATCAGAAGTAAAGTCAGCTCGCAAGGGAGCCAGATCCAGGGCTAGTGTATAGTTCTGGAAAGTTCCCCAGCCTAGTGCTACCGGCTGAGCCAAAATCAGCCCGGATAGGCTCATCGGATGCCCCAGAGGTGGTATGGCTGAGCTGACCGATTTCCAGTTAATGCGCCAGATCCAACTGCGGGATCGCCGCAGCCACTTCTTGCTCAAGGATCGCTATCGGAAGCGCCTGCTGGATATTGCCTTGGCCATTCTCAAGCAACCTCACCAGGCAGAAGAGGTGGTGCGGCAGGTGTTTGAGTTTTGCTGGAAACACGCCGATGCCTTTGACCTGCAGCGGGATCGCTCGGTGGCCCTGTGGCTCTACGAGTTGACAGCCTTTCAGGCTAGGGAACGGCTGCGGCGTTGGGCTTGGCTACCTGCCCCCCTCTCCATTCAAACTTCGGCTCCCCTGTGGCCGCAACGTCTTCTCTGGGGCAGCCTGGCGGTATTGGGGATCTACGCGCTGGCCATAACAGCGGCCTACTGGCGGCTGCGCTGGCAGTGGGGATCCCCCATCGAGGGAGAGTCAGCGGCGCTTCAACAGCTCTATCAAGAGTGGCAACGACAACCGCAGGTGCAGCGAACCCTGCTGCGGGATCCCAGCTTCAGCACTCCCCTGTTGGTGCAAGCCCTCTGGTCGCCCCATGCCAAGCAGGTGCTGCTCTTGGCCTCGGAGATGGCCCCTGCCCCCCCAGGGAGCACCTATCAACTGTGGCTGGAGTCGGATGTCCAGGGAGGGGGACGACTGCTGGAAAACGCCGGCACCTTTGCCGTCAACGGGGAAGGATCCCTGCAGTGGCTCAGTCAACCCATCCATTCTGAGCAGCCGACCCGCCTCCTCATCACCCTCGAACCGGCAGGAGGGAGTGAATCCCCCACAGGCCCGCCTCTGCTGCAGAGCAGTTTTTGGATCCCTGCTGCCCAGCCATGATCAGGAGAGATTGGGGGATAACTGGGGGGCTTGTCTCCCGCTTTTGCGCCGCTTAGCATGGGATCCCCGCAAGCGCACCTTAAGACGGTAGCGAACAGTTTCATGCACAACTTTGTAGGAAGCATCCACACCGTGGGTTTCCCGCAGCCATTCGCGAATGTCGCTGTAGGTACGGAATCGGCCAGGCTGATGCAGCTCCTGCTTGAGGATTTCCAAAACCGGCTTGGGGATGAGGGGTTTGCGCCCTTGGTTGCGGGGCACCGTCAACATGCCCTCTAGCCCCCTGGCCTTGTAGCGTTGAAACCATCGAAAAATCGTTGAGATGTCCCGCCCCAGAATTTCAGCCAAGCCTGTCATCGTCTTGACTTTCCCAATCTTGAGCAGGTAAAGAGCTTGAACCCGCTCCTTCCCGGTCGGTGTGGACTGCTTGCCAAGTAGAGATTTGAGCTCTTCAGCCGATTCCCGAATGTCGAGCTTGAGGACTCCAGCCATGTTGGGGCGTCGCAGAACAGCGTTGAATTCGTTGCCTGGCGGAGAGTCTACCACAGTAACTTGGGGTTTTGGAAGTTGTTCGTGAAGTTTGCCTGGGCATCTCTTGACGTTTACAGAATCTCAGAATCTCCAGCTGAAAAATCTCCAACAGGCCACCCTTGTCGCTTTTCAGGATAGGCGGGCAAGGGATCCCCTCTAGGGCGGCAGGCCGTGGCTGTAGGAGTGGCTGTAGGATCAGAGGGCAAGCTTGCCGACGCTGCACTATGGTTCTTCGCAAGTATCTTGCAGGAGAGGGGCTGCGTTGGTTTCGCCTGGCCCTGCAGTTGCAAGGATCGGTTGTACCGGCAGTGCTTCCCCGCGCCTTTATCTGCGGCTTGGCCGGGGTGCTGGTTTCGGTTCTGTATAAGTTGGGGCTGCCCCTGGCGCTGTCGTCCTTGGTGGCGTTTGTGCCCAACATCGTTTTGGGTTTGATGCTGGTGTTTCGGACAAACACCGCCTACGAACGGTTTTGGGAGGGGCGGAAAGCCTGGGGATCCTTGGTGAATGACGTGCGCAATTTGGCCCGCCTGATTTGGGTAGCCATTGAAGAAAAGCAGCCCGGCGACCGGGAAGAGAAGATCCAAACTCTATATCTATTGCCCGCTTTTGCCATGGCCATGAAGCAGCACCTGCGCCAGGAACCTTTGCTGGATGAGATTCAGCCCCTCCTCAGCCCGGAGCAGTTGCAACGTCTCCAAAGCCTCAACCATCCCCCTTTGCAGATTGCCTTTTGGATTGGAGATTATCTGCAGCGCCAATACCAAAAGGGCCGCGTTGAGGTCTACCAGCTCACGATCATGGTGGAGCGGCTCAACAGCATGGTGGATGCGCTGGGGGCCTGTGAGCGCATTCTCATGACCCCAATGCCGATGGCTTATGCCCTGCACTTGAAGCAGTTGCTGTTGCTTTACTGTTTGTCTTTACCGTTTCAAATGGTGGAGGGCTTGGGTTGGATGACCGGCCCCATTGTGGGATGGCTGAGCTTTATGTTGTTTGGCGTTGAAGAGATCGGCATCGAAATTGAAAACCCCTTCGGCCGGGATCCCAATGATCTGCCCCTCGATAACATTTGCAACAAGATGAAGCACAATATCCTGGATTTAATCGATTCCACCTGAGAGAACTCTTGGGCAGCCGTCCATTCCAGGGTTTCCTCAGATCCTCAGTCGGCACCTACCCCTAGTGGAGATAGCCGGGACGAACCCGATAATCGAGAGGAAGGGATCCCTATATCTTGGGTAGGGAACAAGATGGGTTTGCTAAACTGTGGACAATTTGCCGAGGTGCTCTGGGGATGGCCTGCTCAACCTGCACATTTTTACACCTGGCCGATGTGCATCTGGGCTATGACCGCTACGACAGCCCGGAGCGGAGCAAGGACTTCTTTTTGGCTTTTCGGGATGTTGTCCGGCGCTATGCCATTCAGGATCCGGTGGACTTTGTGCTCATCGCCGGAGATCTGTTCGAGCATCGGCAGATTCAGCCCGGCGTTCTCAACCAAGCCCAGATCGTCTTGCGGGAGCTGCAACAGGCCGGGATCCCGGTGTTGGCCATTGAGGGCAACCACGACAACCGTCCCTATGGCGTGAAAACCAGTTGGCTGAGGTACTTAGCCGATCACGGGGAGTTGATCCTGCTGGAGCCGGAAGCAGGGGAAGAGGGCCTGGAGTTGCGTCCCTGGGCGGGTGGGCGGGGGGGCTACCTAGACCTGCCCTGTGGGGTGCGGGTGATTGGATCCCAGTGGTACGGATCGGCAGCTCCCAGGTCGATTGAGCAGTTGGCGGCGGCCATTCGACGGTTGCCCCCCGGCCCAGAACGGGTGGTGTTGATGTTCCACCACGGTCTAGAAGGCCAAATTGCCCGTTACCAAGGCGCTTTGCGCTACCGGGATCTGTTGCCCTTGCGGGAGGCGGGAGTGGGCTACCTGGCCTTGGGACACATTCACAAAAGCTATTCCGAGGGGGGGTGGATCTTCAACCCGGGATCCCTGGAGGCCAACAGCACTGCCGAATGGGACTTCCAACGGGGGGCCTATCGCGTCCGCTGGGGAGATGGCCCACCCCAAGCGGAGTTGGTGCAGGATTACCATCAGCGGCCCCGCCGCCGGCTCTATCTGGAGGCCAAGGGCAGAGAAACCCCCGAACAGATTGCCGCAGCAGCCATTGCCTTGGCTAAGGGATCCCGTTTTCAGGAAAGTGAGATGGAGCCGATGGTGGAGTTGCGGCTGGTGGGACAGGTGGGGTTCGCCAAGCATGAGCTGGATAGCCGCGCCCTACAGTGTCAAATTCAGCAGCTTACCGGCGCCTTGCTGGTTCTGTTTCGTTTTGAGGCCAATACTTTAGAGCTCGGGTCGGCTGCCCTTTCCTTGGAAGAAGAGGGGCAGAGGCTACAAATCGAAGAGAAAATCTACAGGGATCTGCTGAGCAGCCATGCCCACTACCGCAAACGCAGTGAAGAGCTAGCGCGGCTGCTTCTGGATCTTAAAGAAAAGGTTTTGGATGGGCAAGGAGAATCTGAAGTGTATGCTCACCTAAGGGGAGCTTTTTGGGGAGCAGAAGACTGATTATGCGGATCCTCTCTCTCGCTTTACAAAACTTCAAATCTCATGAGGATGCCGTCTTCACGTTTGAGCCAGGTATTAACGCCATTTGCGGAGAAAACGGAGCGGGCAAGACCAGCATTTTGGAAGCCATTGCCTGGGTTTTGTTCGACTACTGCCCCTACAGCCAAGAAGAAATCATTCGCTCCGGGGCCAACGACGCGGTGGTGACTGTGCAATTCATCTCCCAATGGGATCAGCGCACCTACGATGTTCGCCGCAGCGTAACGCAGGGATATCGTCTCTTTGATCCCCAGCTGAAGCAGCGCCTAGAGTATGAGCGTAAGTCCGATGTGCTGCCGTGGCTGAGGCAACATTTGGGCGTACCTGCCGGTACCGACCTGGCGCGGCTCTTTGCCACAACGATTGGGGTGCCCCAAGGGACTTTCACGGCAGACTTTCTCAAAACCGGTCGAGATCGCAAAGAAGTTTTCGATCGCATCTTAAAGGTGGAAGAGTACCAGCAGGTAGCCAAAGACCTGTTGGCGGTCGAAAAATACAGCGAGGCGCAAGTTCAGGCCATTCATCATCAAATTGAATTGCTCCATCAACAGCTACAGGAATGGGATCCGCTGCAAGCGGAGCGGCAGAAAATCCAACAAGAACTGAGTTATTGGCAAGAGAGCTTGAGTCAATCGATCCACACTCTGGATCAGGTTAAGCTTGAGATCGAGCGACTGGAGAAATGGCTTGAGCAAATCCAAACTTTGGATCACCAGATCGCCCAACTGGAGCAAAAGGGATCCCTGCTTCAGGTATCTCTTGAGCAGGCAGAAAAGTTATGGGCAGAGGCCAGGCAAGCTCAAGCGCAGCAACAGCAATACTGGGAGGGATCTCAGCATTTTTTGGCCACAGAAGCTCGCTTGCGGGAGCTGGAAAAACAGCAACAGCAACGCTTGGAGTGGCTGAAACAGCGGGATGCTTTGCTCTCGCAAAAGCAGCATATCGAAAACCAATTGGCAAGACTTCAAGAAAAGTTAAGCCAACAGCAGCGCTGGAAGCAGGAGCTAGAGGAGCTAACCCCGCAAATTCAGGCCCAAGAGGAGCTAGAGCGTCAGCAGACCTATTGGACTCAACAGCTCAACACGTTGCTACACCTGCACCGCGAATGGGAACAGATCCAGGCAGAATGGACAGCCCACGCCGAGCGCTGTCAACTGCTACAAAGCCGAGTGCAAGAAGCTGAACAGGCCCAGGCCATATGTCGGCAGCATCAATTGACCTACAACCGTTATTTGCAGTTGGAAACCCTCATTGCAGAGCAGGAAGCGCTGCGGCGAACCCGACAAACTTTACTGGCTCAACGGGAAACTTTGCAACATCAACTGCATCGATTGGAGCTGCAGGGATCCGAATATCAGCAACAACTCCAGATCTTCCAAAAAATGGAGGCGGAAAAACTTGAGCTGCAACCCCTGTGTGAACGGCAGGCCTCCCTGGAGCAGCGCCACTCCCAACTTGGCGAGAAGTTGGCTTCCTTTCAGGCTCTGCGCCTTGAACTCAAACAACAGGAAACGGAGCAGGAACAAGGCCAAGTCCAATTGCAACAACTGCAGCTCCAACTGAGACAACGGCAGGCGGATTTGGAGCGGGTAGCCGCCATTCCTGCGCTCGAAACTCAACAGGAGCGATTGCAAACTCAGCTCAGCCGCATTGCCGCAGCTCGTCAATTTCAACAGGAGCTACAAGCCCTTTTTGAGCAGGGCTCGGATCAATTGGCTCAACATCATCACAGCATCCGGCAACTTCTGGACGAATTGGAAGCGCAGCGACACAACTATCCCCAACTTCAATCTCTGTGGCAGCGGATCCCAGAGGTACTCACTCGATCTTCAGCACTCAGCCAACAGTTGCTCCAGTCCATCCATCAGATTTTGCAGGATCTGGCTCCCCAAACTTCCGAGCCCCAACTTCGTCAGCAGTTGTCCAACATCCAAAAACAACTCAGGACTTTGCAACCCTTGCTCGGCCTAACCGCACAAATACCCGATTTACAAGCCCAAATTCAGCAACTGCTGCAGTTGCAAGCCGAACGACAAAGCAGAATTGATGATCTTCACTGGGATCTTGAGGCTGAGCCCACCTTCCTTCGGCAACAACAGGAAATTGGCCAGGCGCTGCAAGAACTGGGGGATCCCAGGGGACAGATCCAACGCCTGCAAAAAGAGCTGAATGGCAAGCCCAGAGTGGAGCAAGAATATCAACAGCTCACAGAACAGATTCGCCAACTCCAACACCAGATCCAAAATCTAGAACGACAGCTTGAGCCCTTGCGGGATCTGGAGGACAGAATTGCCAATTTGCGGGAAGAGCAAAGAAGCCATCGCAGCAGCTATGAAACGGTTATCCGCCTGCAGGCTCTTGCCCAAAGCTTGCCACAACGAAAAGATGAACTCAAAACTGCCCAATCGACGCTGGAGCAACTCCAAAAAGCTGGGCAAGAGAAACAGGCCCAAATTGGCGAATGGGAAAAGGCTCAAGGCTCAAGAGATCATCTGCAGGCCCAAATTGAAAAAGCCGCCGAAACGCTGAAGGCTCTGGGGGATCCCAGAAGTCAAGCCGAACGGCTCAAAGCAGAGCTAAAACAGGAAAAGCAGTATTTACAAATGCAGGCCGACTGCCTGCAGCAGCTTCGGGATTTGGAAGCAGCACTCAGCCCTATTGACGAGGCCCTATCCCAAACCGAGCACCTGGATCGGGAGGTGGGATCCCTGCAGGAAGAACGGGAACGATACCGAGTGGATCACGAGTGCTATCTGCGGGCGGAACCCATCGCCAAATTGCTTCCCCAACGGGAACAGGAACTGGCCGAGCTAAACGCCCAGCGGCAGCAACTGCAAACTCAGCTTTCCCAACTTCGCGCAGCACGGGATCCCTTGGCTGCTCTGTATCGACCGCAGGAGCATGAGCATCTTCGATCCCTTCTGCAGGCCACCGAAATTCAAAAAGCCGAAGCCCAGGCCCGACTGGAGAGCCTAGCTCCTCAACTGAGCAAAATTGAGGAAAAGTTGCGGCAATTGGAACAGGCCAAGGCAAGCTTAAAGCAAGTCGAGGCAGAAAAAACTGAGAAAGAACGCCTGCACCGCTTTATCAAGTTTAGCCGAGATACCTATAGAAAAGCCGGCCCTCAAATTACCCAATACTACCTGCAGCAGATCAACCATACTGCCGATCACCTCTTCCGAGAAATTCTCAACCGTCCCAACGTCACCCTGACCTGGGAAGCCGATTATGAGATCCGCGTTCAAGAAGCCGGCAGCCCCAAACGACGGTTTGCCAGCCTTTCCGGGGGAGAGCAAATGTCGGCGGCCTTGGCAGTGCGCTTGGCTTTACTCAAGGTGTTGGGACAACTAAATATTGCCTTTTTCGATGAGCCCACCACCAATATGGATACCCAACGGCGACAGCGGCTGGCAGAGGCCATCACCAACCTGCGATCTTTTGAGCAGCTATTTGTTATCAGCCACGACGATACCTTTGAGCAAATGACGGAAAATGTTATTCGGGTGGAAAGGCGCCCCAGTTGGGTAAGGAGGGATCCCGCCTATGGTGTTTAGAGCCGACCGGATCCTGGCGGTGCTGCAGCAGAAGCGGGAGGCCTTTGCCACTTTTGATCAAAGGCTGTCGGAGCGCAGAGAATACTATAAGCAGGCTATGGAAAGCTTGCGCCAGTGGTCGAGCTTAGAGATTGCCGAAAAAATAGCTCCATTCCCTTTCCCAGGCGCTTTACCTACTGCAGAGTGGGATCGCTACTCCAATTGGAGGATCCCTTTTGAGCAGGAATGGGCCAATTACGAAGAAAGCCGCGATTGGGCGAAGTCGGTCATTGAAAATATTCCTACCTTTGCCGTAGATGGATCCCAGATTTATCCCAGCAAAGATCTGTCAATACCGGTGGCGCTGGTGCAAATTGGCTGGTATGAAAACCATCATTGTGCAACAGGCTTGTACGAAAAAGACATTCAAGTGGATGTATTGACTCCAAGGGACCTGGGATCCGACAGCAGCGGCGAACCGAAAGAGCGAATGGTTAACATGCGCCGCTTTCAAATGGAAATCGAGAGACTTGTAGAATACATTCAAAAATCTCAACCGGGATCCCGAAAATTGGCCTTTTTGGACGGGGCGCTGGTGGCTACTTTTGCCGAAGTCTTTGAGCCAGAAAGCCAAGACTTTTATGTGCAGTGTTTGCTCCAGCTTCTGCGGGCCAGCGAGCAAAGCCGGATCCCCATCGTGGCCTACATAGACACCACCTACACTTCCGATTTGGTGGCGTTGCTGAAGCATTGTTTTGACCTACCCGAAGCTCCACAGCTTCACGATGCGCAACTGCTTAGTCCCTGGTTGGAGTGGGGGGATCGCACACCTTTTTTCATCTGTGCCCGCGGCGGCAGCCTCAACCCCCAAGATGGGATCCTCAACTCCTACCAAGAAATGCGGGAGCGAGTGGGGTTTGTTTACCTGCGCACCAATGACAACTTTCCGGCCCGCTTGGAAATACCCGTTTGGGTTTATGAGGCAGGACTGTTGGACTGGTTGGTGGATCTGGTTCGCTGTGAGGTGGTGATTGGGCGAGGTTATCCTTATGTGCTGGAGACAGCCGATCAAATAGCCGTTATCCGCAATGAGGATCGCAACCTTTTCTTGCGTCTCATGCAAGATTGGGCCGCTCGCGAAAAGCTGAACCTAAGGCTATCCCGGAAAACAGTAAGTAAATTACAGCGGAGACGAGTTCGATGAGATTGGGAAAGGTAGTTCGCTCCAACAATCACTGTGATTATGTGGTGCAGGTGGACGATGCTTTAGAAGTCAAAAATCCGCCGGCTCCTGATGACTATGGCTTCGGCAGCTTTGTCAAGCTAGAAAGCGACCGGCGACACTGGGCCGTAGGTCTGGTTTACAATACCCAACTCCTGAATCCGATGTTCCTCAATTCTGGGCCGCGCCTTTCCAGCCAGCCGGATCCCTATTTTTCCCCCGATCTGCAGAATGAGGTGCGCACGCTACTCTCGGTGGTCTTAATCGGGGCCTTGGATGAAGAGCGCCGCTGTGGCCGGCAAGGGATCCCACGCGTGGTGGTGCCTGTAAACACGCCGGTTTTTCGCATGAGCCGGGAAGAGATCCTGCGCTTTCACCAGGATCCCCAAGGTCAAACCCAATTTTCCTACTATGGTTTGCTGCTGAGTAGCGGCGGCAACTTTGCCAATCATTTGATCTACCAAGTCTTGAACGACATTACGCCGATGTTTGCCGATCCAGCTCAACGGCGAGCTCTGCAAATCTTAAGCAAAGAATTGGCCTGGAAAATGACTGTAGGAGCGATGCGCTGATGCCCCAAAAAATCACCGTCAATGGCCACTACCCAGAAGCCAACCTCTCTCCAACTGAGGACTCTCCAGAGGTAATTGGCACCGTCAAAGGGCCTGGAGAAACCTCTAATCAATATGTTTTCATCACTTCCAATACCCAAGCGGTAAAGGTGGGCGATTTCGTCTACTACGAAGTCCAGGATCCCCAATCGCAAACGCTGCAAATCTTGGGCAAAATTAGCCAGGTTCAACTCCTGGATCACATACCCGATCGCATCTTTGCCGATACCGAAATCGATCCCAGCACCATTGTGGCTCTGGTGGGCTTCACCCATCCCAATCCGGAAATCTATGCGGTTACCGTCGAGGTCATCGGCTATTTCAATCAGAAGATGGGCTTTATTAACCCCCGCCGCGCTCCGGATCCCGGTGCCAAGGTTTTTCTGGCCTCCAATCGTCTGCTGAAATCAATTTTGAACAAACGAGATGAAACAGCCATTGGGGGTGCTCACTTGGGCAGCCTGTTGTTGCGCGATGAGGGGGCGGTGCCCGTAGTACTGGATGTCAAAGAAATGGTCAGCACCCATCTGGCCATTTTGGCGGGGACAGGATCCGGCAAATCTTATACAGCAGGGGTTTTGATTGAAGAGCTGCTTTTGCCCAAAAATCGAGCTGCCGTTCTCATTTTCGATCCCCACGGGGAATAC
Organism: Synechococcus sp. W55.2; assembly: GCF_047461635.1. Taxonomy (NCBI): domain Bacteria; kingdom Bacillati; phylum Cyanobacteriota; class Cyanophyceae; order Synechococcales; family Synechococcaceae; genus Synechococcus; species Synechococcus sp. W55.2. Next base: position 14,830 of record NZ_JANSHM010000049.1, read on the forward strand.
CATACGCTGGCGGAGATGCAGTCCCACCCCAAGTTTTTGGGGGAAGACGGCTACCGACCCAAAGTCAAGGTTCTTTCACCACAGGAAATTAAGATTCGCGTATCTTCTCTCAACTTCTTTGATATTCTGACCCTGCTGCCGGAAACCAGCGATCGGCAAAAATCTTTTCTGGAAAAAGCCTTCCGCAGAACAACTCAATTTAACCCACTCCGCTGGACGATTCAGGACTTAATCGATGCCGTAAACGAGGCTGATTCCGCAGAGGATGGATCCCAAGGATCCTCAGCCGCCGCTTTGGAGTGGAAATTAGAACAGATCGACCGTTCTCCCTATTTCGACAATTTGCAACACCTAGCTCCCAAAGACTTGTTTGAGCCGGGGCAGGTAACCATCCTGCAAATGCATGAGATCAGCCAAGAAGAACAGCAGGTGATCGCTGCTGCCATCTTGCGCCAGGCCAACTATGCTCGGATCAATACCCACAAAGGCAAGATCCAGCCGGGGGACGAAAATTACTTGCCTTATCCCGTCTTTATTTTGCTGGAAGAGGCCCATCGGTTTGCCCCTGCCCACGAGCCTTCCCGTTGCAAACAGGTGCTGCGCACCATCCTCAGCGAAGGACGCAAGTTTGGACTGGGAGTAGGGCTGATCACGCAACGCCCTGGCAAGTTGGACTCGGATATTCTGTCTCAATGCATGAGCCAATTTTTGATGCGAATTGTCAACCCTGCCGATCAGGAAAATTTGCGCCACAGTGTCGAGGCTGCCGGACGGGATCTGTTACAGGAATTGCCCGCCTTGAGCAAAGGTCAGGTGATCATCTCCGGGGTGTGCGTCAATACCCCTGTACTGTGCAAAGTGCGGCAGCGCTACACGCAGCATGGCGGCGAAACGTTGGATATTCTTGGCCTCTGGCAAAGGCATTCCCAAGAGCACCACCAACGGGATCGCTTGGCCCAGTCGGCCCCTCTCAAACCGCGTCCTCAACCTCAGGTGGTGGATGGACTCAGCATTGATTAGCAATGGCCCAAAACTCCAACTGTGGCCTGATCTCAATCGCTGAATCTGCCAAATCTACAATCCGAAACCACTGCTTGATTGCAATACAATTCATTTCACAGAAACAAGTTTTGGGGCGAGCAGGATGAGGAAACAAGCCCTTTTGCCAAGCTTCCTGGGCATTGCCGTTGCAGTTCTACTGGGATCCGGGCCTGCCTATGCCCAGTTGCGGCTGATCCCCGAAGCGGCGCGGCGGGTGTACGAGGCATTGCCGGATCTGCCGCTGGAAAACACCTACACCCCTATTAACCCCAACGATGGCGGCCCCGCACCCGAAGAGGATACTTTGGTGCGGCGAATGATGATCTATCACCTGCAGGTGGCTGGTCGCTCCCCGACCGACCGCTTTGACTGGCAACTGACGCTGGCGGACTATTTCGATGCCAACGAGCCAATGGTCGCCCAACGGTATCCCGGTGCCGACCGCCTCACGGTCAACCCCTACGCCCAAGACAAAGCCGTTGTACAATCCCTGAACCGGCAACAGCGACAGGCCCTGCTGGAAGCCCTTGTGCTGGCCTTCGGTGGGGATCCCAACCCAACGCCCCTCTACATTCCCACCGACGGGGATCCTGCCCCTACCCGTCCCACCCCAGAACCTATGAAGCCCTTGCTGCTTCCCGGCAGCGGATCCGCTGACTTGCTCAGGCCCTAGCCGAGGTTTCCCGCTAACTCAAGGCTTGCCCGGTGTAGTTCTCAATGCAGCGCAGGAAGAGCTCCACGCCAAGGCCAAGGGCAGCTTCATCAAAATCAAAGCGGGGATGGTGATGGGGATAGTCCAGTCCCTTGGCGGGGTTGGCGGATCCCAAAAAAAAGTAGCAGCCGGGCACCTCGTTGAGAAAAAAGGAGACGTCCTCGCCGCCCATGGTCATTTCTGGGATGATCCTCGCCTCTGAGCCAAACACCTGGCGGGCAGCTTGTTCCACCAGCGCTACCATAGCAGGATCGTTGCAAACCGCTGGGTAGCCCCGTTCGTACTGAAACTCGTAGGTGGCCCCGTAGGCTTGGCAAATGCCGGCAACGATTTCTTCCATACGTTTTGAGATCAAATCCCGCACTTCCGGCTGAAAGCTGCGCACGGTGCCCCAAATCTCAGCTCTAGGGGCAATGACGTTAAAGGTATCGCCAGCCCGGAAGCGGCCCACCGTCACCACCGCCGGCTGCAGCGGATCCACACTGCGGGAGACGATGGTCTGCAAAGCATTGACAATGTGGGATCCCACCACAATGGCATCCACTGTTTGTTGGGGAAGGGCAGCATGTCCGCCTCGCCCGATCACCTGAATCTGAAAGCGGTCGGCAAAGGCCATCGAGGGGCCACTTTTCACGCCAATAGTGCCCAGAGGGCGATTATTCCACAGGTGTAGGCCGAGGATGGCTTCCACATCCGGGTTTTTCAGAACCCCCGCCTCCAGCATGGGCTTGGCTCCGCCGGGGCCTTCTTCGGCAGGTTGAAAAATGACCTTGACCGTGCCCTTGAGGTGTTGACGGTGCTGTTGCAGCAGCTTGGCGGTGCCCATAGCAATGGCCGTATGGCCGTCGTGGCCACAGGCGTGCATGACGTTGGGGATGGCGGAGCGGTACTCGACTTCATTGGCCTCATGAATGGGCAGGGCATCCATATCGGCCCGCAGCGCCAAAACCGGCCCCGGCTGCTCTCCCTCAATGGTGGCCACGATGCCGGTGTGGGCAATGCCGGTCTGGTGAGGGATCCCCCAACTTTTCAGGCGCTGGCTGATGTAAGCAGCGGTTTGCTTCTCCTGGAAGCCCAGCTCGGGATACTTGTGGATGTGGCGGCGCCAGGTCACCAACTCGGGTTGTAAAGCTCGAACAGCAGGGCGAAGCGCAGGGACAGACATGACCTGAAAAACAAAAATGTCTTGGAAAAGCTTCACCAGCGGCTGGTGTTGTCGCATGAAGTTGCCTGTTGATTTCACCAGTATGGCAGAGGTTTTGCTAGGGCTGTCTTTCGCTCGATCTCTGGATGGATACCTAGGCCCACAGGGATCCGGTTTCCGGCGGTAGATCTTGCCAGCGGCCCGGCCCCACAGCTCGCAAAGCCTCTTGCAAGGAGATCGCCCCTGAGTAGAGGGCTTTACCCAAAATGGCCCCTGTCAAACGGGGCAAGCTCAACAAAGCCAGCAAATCGGTCAGCGAGCCGATCCCTCCCGAAGCAATTACAGGCACTTGAGAGACGGCTAGGATCTGGCGCAGCTGTTCTAAATTGGGCCCGGCCAGGGTGCCATCCCGGCTAATGTCGGTATAGATGATCCCGGCAGCTCCTTGGGCTTGCACCCGTTGCACTAGCTCAGGAGCCCGCAGGGGAGTGGTGCTCAGCCAGCCGCGGGTGGCCACCTGCCCTTGCCGAGCGTCGATCCCCACCCAAACCCGACCGGGGAAGGCTTGGGTCATAGCCTCCAGGGTGTCGGGATCCTCTACGGCTAGGGTGCCAACGATCACCCGATCCACCCCCAAATCCAACAACTGCCGCGCCCGTTCCAGGGATCGGATCCCACCTCCCACCTGAATCGGGATGGCCAGTTGGCGCACCAGGCGCTCGATGGTAGGCAGGTTAATCGGATCCCCGCTTTTGGCCCCGTCCAAATCCACCACATGCAGGCGAGGGGCACCCTGTGCCGCCCAAGCTTCGGCCTGTTGGATCGGGTCGTCGGCTACCTGTTCTGCCTGGGCGTAATCCCCCTGGTAAAGGCGCACGGCGCGGCCCTGCAAAAGGTCGATGGCGGGGATCACCTCCAGAAAAGCAGTTGAGTAAGGCATGATGGGATCCCTTGAGGGGCTTTTCCAGTATCGCCTGGGAGCGGCCTTGCTCCAGCGGAGATCTGGATCTCTAGACCCTAAAGTGCTCCACACCGCTGACGCGATGGAAGAACATCCTGAGATGACTATGAACGCGCGCCAACTGGCTCTGTTGGCTCTGCAGAAAATCGAGCGGCAAAACGCCTATGCCGACCTGGTTCTGGGGCATTTGTTGGCCAACAGCAGCCTGATCCCTGCCGACTGCCGCCTGGTCAGCGAGCTGGTGTACGGCGTTACCCGCCGTCGTCGCACCCTCGACGCCCTAATCGACTGCTTTGCCCAACGTCCTGCCCACAAGCAACCGCCCGATTTGCGGCTCATTCTGCACCTTGGCCTCTACCAGCTGGCTTTTTTGGATCACATCCCCCCCAGCGCTGCCATCCACACCAGCGTGGAATTGGCCCGCCAGATGGGGCTGGGATCCCTGACAGGGGTGGTGAACGGCATCTTGCGCGCCTACCAGCGGCAAGTGTTGGATCAGCCAGAGAAGGATCCCCTCAAGCCCCTCGAGGACACTCTGCCAGCCGACCCAATTCAGGCTTTGGGGATCCGGCACAGCTTTCCCGACTGGCTGGTGCGTCTGTGGTGGGAGCAGCTGGGGCCAGCAGAAGCCGAGCAGTTGTGCGCCTGGTTCAACCGACCGCCCCACCTAGATCTGCGGGTTAACCCGCTACGCGCAGAGGTAGACAGGGTCATCCAAGCCCTGGCAGAAGCAGGGATCCCTGCCCTCCCCATCTCCGAGGTGCCGGGTGCCTTGCGACTTCAGGATCATGCCGGCGACATCACGGCCCTGCCCGGCTTTGCCCAGGGTTGGTGGAGCGTTCAAGATGCCAGTGCCCAGCAGGTGGTGCATTGCCTGGATCCCCAGCCAGGGGAGCGGGTGATCGACTGCTGCGCTGCTCCGGGCGGCAAGACCACCCAAATAGCCCAACACATGCAGGATCGGGGGGAAATCTGGGCTTTGGATCGCCACCCCCACCGTCTGCGGCGCCTGGAGGAAAATAGGCAGCGCCTGGGCTTGAGCTCAATCCGTCCCCTGGCCATCGACCTGTTATCCCTGAGCGCTGCTGCCGATCGCGTCAGCGGGACGGAGTCCTTACCCCCCCCTCCCTTGCCCCCCTGGCAGAGTGCTGACCGCGTACTGCTGGATGCCCCCTGCTCCGGCCTAGGCACCTTGCACCGCCATGCTGACGCTCGCTGGCGGCAGACTCCAGAGCGGATCCCTGAATTGGCCCACCTGCAAGCTCAGCTTCTGCAGGTGGCAGCCCGTTGGCTTAAGCCGGGCGGGGTGTTGGTGTACGCTACCTGCACGCTGCACCCTGCCGAAAACGAGGAGATCATTCAAGCCTTTCTCGACAGCCACCCCAATTGGGCTGCTGAAGGGGATCCCCTGCTCATCTGGCCCCACCGGCAGGATCGGGATGGATTTTTTATCCAACGGCTGCGCCGCTCCGGTTACTAACTCCCCTCTCCCTCTGGGAGAGGGGCTGGGGG
>NZ_JANSHM010000050.1:0-19540 GCF_047461635.1 Synechococcus sp. W55.2
TGTGTATACTAGACAGCACCGACACCGACGCCAACACCGACGCCAACCCAACTAGGTAGGAGAGCCGTGTAGCCATGCCCTTGGAGAAGTTGGTCCCGCTATTGCGGTCGCAAAAGCGTCGTGTAGCGATGACGGCTTTCCCCCAGGTGGAGTGAGCCAGTCGTGGAGATATCTATCGAGGTTTGACAGCGCTTGCCGCCTGTGACGGTGGGATGTCAGGCTGAGACAGGAGTGGTTTTGCAGTCGGTAGGAACCATGACGCAGCGTGCCCAAGGATTTTGGCAATGGGGATCCCTTTGCCGGATTGGCCTCTACGTAGCTGCTCTGCTCTGCGGGGTGGCGCTCTGGGGGATCCCGGCCTTGGCTCTGCCCCAAGGGGATGCCATTACCGATCCACGTACCCTCTTGCGGCGGGCGCTACCCATCTCAGAAACGAAGCTGCTGGAGGTTGATGAAGCCATCTCCAAAATCGACGCCGACCTGAAGTACAACCGCTGGTCGGCAGTGCGGGGAGATGTGCGCCAGGTAGAGCACCTCTTGGATCGCTATGGAGATTCCCTGCTGGCCGGCTTGCCCCCGGATCGGGTGACCCCAGCCTCTGAACAGATGGCTGCGCTGCGGGAGCAGTTGCGGGTGATCGGCCAAGCCAGCGAGCGCAAATCCAAGGGTAAAGAAGAGGCCCGCGCTGCCTACGACCGTCTAGTGGACGAGTTGGGATCCCTGGAAAACAACTGGGTGGGGGCTTTCCCCTACACAGTGCCTGCTGAGTATGCCGACAAACCTCAGCTCTTGGGGCGGGCAGAGGTGGAGCTAAACACCACCGCTGGGCGCATGGTGATCACCTTAGATGGCTACAGCGCCCCCATCACTGCCGGCAACTTTGCCGACCTGGTGCAGCGGGGCTTCTACGATGGCCTGACCTTTGACCGGGTGGAGACCTTCTTCCTGGCGCAGGCCGGGGATCCCCCTGGCCCTGCCGATGGCTATGTGGATCCGGCCACGGGCAAGGTTCGCACCATCCCCATGGAGATTCGCGCCAAAGGCGAGGTGATGCCCCGCTACGGCCAGACTTTTGATCAGATGGGCCTGTGGGATGTGGAACCGGCTCTGCCCTTTTCCGCCGAAGGGACGGTGGCCATGGCCCGCTATCCCGACGATCCCAACAGCGCCTCTTCTCAGTTCTTCATCTTTATGGCTGAGCCGGATCTCACCCCGGCGGGGTTAAACCTCATGGATGGCCGCTATGCCGTGTTCGGGTACGTTACAGAGGGAACGGAGGTGCTGCGCCACATCAAAGTGGGGGATCGGATTTTGAGTGCCAGATTGATTTCCGGCCAAGACAACCTCAAACCCGGAGCCTAGAGGGGATCCCTTCCTTTCTGCCTAACTGTGTCGATAAGCCGCCGTACCGTCGCCGCCCCTGCAGAGGGCTGGAAGCGAAAGGGAAATTTGCCCCTGGCCAACAGGCGCAGACCCAAAGGCACCAAGCTGAGCAGCCCTTTGGGATCCCGGCCCACCACCTGCAGGGCAAAGCGGCGCTCATCTATCCAACCACCAGAGCGCACCAGTTGCACCAGAGTCTTGCGGTGGCGGATGGCTATGGGCAAGGACTCCGTCCGAATAGCGCGAACAGCGTGCGATGGGGAACGGTCGGTGGGCAGAGCAGCGGTCTTGTCTACAGGGCGGGAGAGGATCCCCTGTTTGAGTTCGGTGATTTGATCCAGAGGTGCCACGCCCATCGGGCAGACGCTGTTGCAGTTCCAGCAGCGGGTACAGCCCCAGACACCAGCCAAGCTATCCAGAGCCTGCAGGCGTTGTTCCCGTTGGCTGTCGCGGCTGTCTTGGACGAGGCGGTTGGCTCTGGCCAGAGCATGGGGGCCGACAAACTCTGGGTTCACCTCTTTGGCATTGCAATCGGAATAGCAGGCTCCGCAGAGAATACAGCCACCGGCAGCGTTGAGATGCTCCCGTTCGGCAGGCAGCTGTAAAAACTCTCGCTCCGGGATGCGTCGCCCCGCCGTGCTGACAAAGGGATCCACCCGGCTGAGATCGTTCCAGAAGGGCTGCATATCCACCACCAGATCCCGCAGAACGGGCAGGTTTCCCAGAGGGCCGATGCGAATAGGCTGCGGCTGGGGGCTGCGGGGATCCAGCTCTTCGCCCACATGTCGGCCACAAGCCAAGGCTGCCCTACCGTTGATGCGCATGGCGCAACTGCCACAGATGGTGTTGCGGCAGTTTTTGCGGAAGGCCAAGCTGCCATCCTGCTCCCACTTGATCTGGTTGAGGCAATCGAGAATGGTGGCGCCAGGGGATGTCTCCAGCCAGAAGGATTGCCAGCGGGGCGGCTCCGGCGGCAACTGTCGGAAAATCTGAAATTCTACTCGCAAAGTGCTCTGCACCGCTGAAGGGAAAGGGGATCCCATCCTAGCTCTCTCCCTATTGCTCCGCAACGCTAACGGGACAGCAGAAGTGGCTACAACGCGCGGCTGAGGGCGCTCCCCGGCCCCTGAAACAACAGCCAAGAAATAAGGAAGTTGGTGACAAACACGCCCAGCAGCGCCGTAACCACTGCATCGGTGGTGGAGCGACCCACCCCCTTGGCTCCCCCGCTGGTGGAAAGGCCCCAGTTGGAGCCGACAATGGCGATCAAAGACCCGAACACCATCGCCTTCAAACAACAGACGAGCAAATCCCAAGAGGTCAGAAGGGTTTGCGCCGAGTTGAGAAACACCGTGGCAGGAATATTGTAAACCGAAGCGCAGATGACCATCCCCCCCACCAGCCCCGTCAGCAGGGAGAGGATGGTGAGCACCGGCAGCATCAGCCCCGCAGCCAGCACCCGCGGGATCACCAGATAATCCACCGGATCGGTGCGTAACAACAGCAGAGCGTCGATCTGCTCCGTGACCTTCATGGTGCCCAGCTCGGCGGCAAAGGCGGATCCCACCCGTCCGGCCAAGATCACCGCCGTCACCACCGGTGTCAGCTCGCGGGCAAGGGCAATCGCCAAAACTCCCCCAATTAGGGAGGAAGCGCCAAAGTTGATGAACTCCCGCGCCAACTGGATGGTGAAAACGCCGCTGATCACCACCGCCGTAATCAGAACAATCAGCAGCGACTCCAGCCCTACCGCCGAAAGCTGATCCAGGGTGTTGCGGCGATGGATACGGCCCCGCATCAGATGCAAAATCACCTGGCCGGCCAGGAGAAAACTGCTGCCCACCCGCTGCAACCAGCTCATGGTTTCCGTCTCAAGAAGCCGTTATCGCTAGGCGACGCTTTGGCGACCCCGTTAGGGGGGCGGAGTCCTTCGGGGTTGCCGGCTCCGCTGGCAGCTGAAAGCTGGGCACAAACGAGGCCCGTGTCAGGGGTTGATCCAGGATCAGCCCCTCGCCCCCCAGCACTTCTAGGGCACGGCCTTCCACCGAGATCCAAACCCGGGCGCCGGGGTTTTGGCTGGTGGCCGTGTAGAGCACCTGCGCAATCCGGCTCATCATCGCCGTGGATCCCCCCCCTTGCGTGAATTCGGGGGAGAAGTTGAGGAAAATATCGTCGCCCTCCACCCGCACATCCAACACCCGCGTCTGGGGGGGAATGGCCGTGGTGAGGTGGGGATCCCGGGGGCCGGCAATCAGCTCCTCCAAGGCCAGGCGGATGGCTTCTTGAGTGTCAAAGGCGCGAACCCTGCGCTCCTGCTGCACGTAGTCAATAGAGTTGTCAGCACTGGTCAGCCAATACAGGGAAAGGGTTTGCCGGGGCCCGATGCTGTACCACCAAGCTCCCCCCATCACCCCTAACCCCAGCAAGAAGCCAAGGATCCCCAATTGCAGGGCCCGGCCCCGACGCGGGCGGGAACGCCGTCCTCCCAACCTGACGGAGCTGAGCTGTGCAATACGGCCTCCGTAGTGGCTCATCGCTGGCAACCCCCTGTCTTACCTAGCTCTAGGGTAGCGAAGAAAAGCCCACTCTGCCGGGGATCCCCCATAGGCTGGACAGGCAAAAGTGCGGCAGCAACTGGGATCCCTTTATTTGTATGATGATAATGGTTTACACCCGGCATTGCTGAGTCGATAACTGAGCACACAAGGAGCTGAACCTCAATCATGGTTACTGCCACCGCTACTGCCACCAATGTTGGCTACATCACTCAGGTCATTGGGCCTGTGATCGACGCCGAGTTTCCCAGCGGCAAGCTGCCCGAAATCTACAATGCCCTCAAGGTGGAGGGCACAACCGAAAGCGGCCTGAAGGTTAACGTCACCTTTGAGGTGCAGCAGCTTTTGGGGGATAACCGCGTGCGTGCGGTGGCCATGTCCTCGACCGACGGCCTGGTGCGGGGCATGCCGGTGGTGGATACGGGCGCTCCGATTACTGTGCCGGTCGGGCAGCCCACCCTGGGGCGCATTTTCAATGTGCTGGGAGAGCCGGTTGACCAAGGAGAGCCCGTTCAAGCCCAAGAATTTGCCCCCATCCACCGCAGTGCGCCTCCACTTGTCGATTTGACGATTAAGCCAGAGCCCTTTGAAACCGGCATCAAGGTGATCGACCTGTTGGCCCCCTTCAGAAAGGGCGGCAAGGTGGGCCTGTTTGGCGGTGCCGGCGTCGGCAAGACAGTGCTCATCCAGGAGCTGATCCACAACATCGCTGAGGAGCACTCTGGCCTATCGGTGTTTGCGGGCGTGGGAGAGCGCACCCGCGAGGGCAATGACCTCTACAACGAGATGAAAGAATCCGGCGTGCTGGATAAGGTGGCGCTGGTCTATGGCCAGATGAACGAGCCACCGGGTGCCCGCATGCGGGTTGGCCTGACTGCCCTGACCATGGCAGAGTACTTCCGCGACGTTAACAAGCAGGATGTGCTGCTGTTCATCGACAATATCTTCCGCTTTGTGCAGGCCGGGTCGGAAGTGTCGGCGCTGTTGGGCCGCATGCCCTCGGCGGTGGGTTACCAGCCCACCTTGGCTACCGAAATGGGCAACCTGCAAGAGCGCATCACCTCTACCAAGCAGGGATCCATCACCTCGGTGCAGGCGGTGTATGTGCCTGCTGACGACTTGACGGATCCGGCCCCAGCAACCACCTTTGCCCACCTTGACTCGACGGTGGTATTGTCCCGCAGCTTGGCAGCCAAGGGTATCTATCCGGCGGTGGATCCCCTGGATTCCTCTTCCACCATCCTGCAGGCGGACATTGTGGGCGAAGAGCACTACAACACCGCCCGGGCAGTGAAGCAAACGCTGCAGCGCTACAAAGAGCTGCAAGATATCATCGCCATCCTGGGGCTGGACGAGCTGTCGGAAGAGGACAAGCTGGTGGTGGCCCGCGCCCGCCGCATCGAGCGTTTCCTGTCCCAGCCGTTCTTCGTGGCGGAGGTATTCACTGGCTCCCCCGGCAAGTATGTGAAATTGGCAGACACCATCAAGGGCTTCCAGCGCATTTTGTCGGGGGAATTGGACAATCTGCCGGAGCAAGCCTTCTACTTGGTGGGCACCATCGAAGAGGCCATCGAGAAAGCGGAGAAGCTCAAGTCCAAGTGAGCCCTCACCCCCAGCTCCTTTCCCACAGGAGGAGAGGGGAGTTGCCGATAGCGCGGCGACTGGGCTCCCCAGGGTTGAAGGGGGGAACGCCCTGGTGGCATTGCTGACTGAAAGCGCTCCCCAGACCCGGCAGGGCTCCTTCTTTTCGGGGGAGCCTTGGTTTTATCTACAGGTGGGACGGCTGCTAGGGATCCCCGGCGACAGGCCCGAAGCGATAGCCCTTGCCGTAGACGGCGTGGATCAATTCTGCTGCCCCGGGCAACCTGAGGCGTCGCCGCAGCAGGCGCACCTGGGCTGCCAAGACGTTGCTGCTGGGGGGATCCTCTCCGGCCCACACCTGCTCGTAGATCTGGTCGTGGGTGAGCAACTGGCCGGGGTGGGTCATGAAGTACTCCAGCAGGCGAAACTCTTTTTGAGAGAGGTGGATCATCCGCCCCTGCCGGTAGGCCACCTGGTTCTCCCGATCCAGCTCCAAATCCCCGACCTGCAGGCGAGGGATCCCTTCTCCAGTACCTGTAGTTCGCCGCAAGAGGGCCCGCACCCGCGCCAGCAGTTCCCGCAGCTCGAACGGCTTCACCAAGTAATCATCTGCCCCGGCATCCAGCCCTTCCACCCGGTCGTCTAGGGTATCTTTGGCCGTCAGAAACAGGATAGGGGTGGTGCAATCCACCTGCCGTACCCGCTGGCAGAGGGAAAGCCCAGAGAGCTCCGGCAACATCCAATCCAAGACCAGCAGATCGTAGGGCAGAGCGGGGGACTTTTGCAGCAGCTCCCAGGCCCGCCCTCCTGTGTAGGCGACGTCCACCGTGTAGCCCTCTCGCCTCAATTGCCGGGCCAGAGAATCGGCCAACTCCACTTCATCGTCCACCAACAAAATCCGTGCCATAGGACTCCGTCCCGCTAACGCGAACGCCTCAGGACTCAGTCTCGCCGTCGTCTTGGAAACTGACGCACGCAGGAAAGGACTCCTTTCCGCCAGAGCGTTGCGCAGCAATCACAGAACTGGGGAGCGGCTCAAGCTGCAAGGATAGATTGTAAAGGCGGCGCCGCGTCCAGATGGGGGATCCCTGCAGACGCTGGGCCAACCGGCGGCTGGCTGCAGACCGGGACAGGCCTTCGGCCAGCAATCGGGCCATTTCTTGACGAATTTCCGCTTCCGATTCACTGTCTCCCCGCCCATTCAAGGACTCCGTCCCGCCTCTGGCAGGGTTAGGGCTGGGAACGGCACCCACATATCCCTCAAGCAAGAGGGTAAACTCCCCCCGCGGCGGCTGGGCGGCGCAGTGCTCCAGAGCTGCTGCCAGGGATCCCCGCCAGAAGGACTCATACAGCTTGGTCAGCTCCCGCGCCAGCACGATCTGCCGCTCTGGGCCGCAGTGATCCAGCAGATCCTGCAGAGTTTGGCGCAGGCGATGGGGGGCTTCATAGAGAACGACGGTGCGCTCTTCTTGGGCCAACTGTTGCAGGCGGGCCTGTCGCTGACTGGGTTTAAGCGGCAAAAATCCCTCGAACACGAATCGTCCTGTAGGCAGGCCCGAAGCGGTCAAGGCGGCAACAGCAGCTACCGGCCCCGGCACAGGGATCACCGGGATCCCGGCCTGAATGCAGGCGCGCACCAACTCTTCTCCCGGATCGGAGATGGCAGGAGTGCCGGCATCGCTGATCAGGGCCACCGACTGGCCCGCCGACAGATACTTCAGGAGTTGCGGGATCCGTTGGGCAGCGTTGTGCTCGTGATAGCTGATGAGGCGGGCGGAGATTTGAAAATGTTTAAGAAGCTGGCCGGAGTGGCGAGTATCTTCTGCCGCCACCCAGTCCACTTCCCGCAAAACCCGCAGCGCCCGCAGGGTGATGTCTTCGCGGTTGCCGATGGGGGTAGCCACCAAATAAAGGCTGGCGGTGGGGTGTTCCATCCCGAGCTCCAAGGCTGAGCTGCCGATAACCAGACAATAGCCAATTAGAGCAATTAGAGATCGCCTCGGATCCCCAGATTAACTTCTCTTGGCCGGTGCCCCGATACCCAAGCATCTGCCTTTCGCGGTAGCGGGACGGAGTCCTTTCGCGGTAGCGGGACGGAGTCCTTTCGCGGTAGCGGGACGGAGTCCTATGGCAGGATCGAGAAGTGCTGCGGAGAGGGATCCCGGTGCGCTTGACAACGCGGGCCACCTATAGCATCAAAGCTTTGTTGGATCTGGCGATGCTCGGCTCCGGGCAAATGGCTTCGGTGCGGGCCATTGCCGAGCGACAGGGAATCCCGGCTCCCTACCTGGAAAAGTTGCTGATTGAGTTGCGGCAGGCTGGCTTGGTTTGTTCCCAACGGGGGGCCCAGGGAGGCTACCGGTTGGCACGGGCGCCGCGGCGGATCCCGATCAGCGCCATTTTGGCGGCAGTGGGAGAATCCTTGGATCCTCTCATGGACAGTTCTAATCCTTCAGCCGTGCATCCGGCGGAGCGGCTGGACTGGGTGACGGAAGCCTTGTGGCAGCGGATCGCTCGACGGGTGCAGCAGGTGTTGGAGGAAACCACTCTGGAAGATCTGTATTTTGATGCCCGGAGTTGGCAAGCGGCTCAGGATCAGGAGAGTGGATTTGTGGTTTGATCGCGTTAGCGGGACGGAGTCCTTTCGCGTTAGTGGGACGGAGCCCTTTCCCGGCGGCTGGCTGTTTTTTCCGGCCCAACCGACTGCCGGGCTGGTGCTGGCGGCAGCTTTGGTATTGGATTACCTGCTGGCGGATCCCTGGGGTTGGCCTCATCCAGTGCGGGTGATGGGGGCTGTTATTGCCTGGGGGCAAGGCTATATCCTCAAGCACTGCTCAACTCCGCGAGCACAACAGTGGGGCGGGGCAGTTCTCACCCTAACTTTGGTGGGGGGATCCTACGGCGTGGGCTGGGGACTGGTCGCCATCGGCAATGCCATCCACCCCTGGGCAGGGATCCTCGTGCAGGTGATCCTGATGGCCAGCTGTCTGGGAGGGCGCAGCCTGCGCTTTGCCGCCTTGGAGGTGTTGGATCCCTTGGAAAAAGAGGATCTGCCGGAGGCCCGTCAACGGCTCAGCCGCTACGTGGGGCGGGATACAGAGCACCTGACGGCATCGGAGATTTTGCGGGCGCTGATTGAGACGGTGGCCGAAAATACTCCCGACGGAGCAACTGCCCCTCTGTTCTACGCCTTCTTGGGAGGGGCGCCCTTGGCCCTAGCCTACAAGGCCAGCAGCACGCTGGATTCGATGGTGGGCTACCGCCACCCCCCTTTCACCCATTTGGGCACAGTGCCGGCCCGCTGTGAGGATGGGCTGACTTGGCTGCCCTGCCGCCTGACGGTGCTCACGCTGGCGCTGCTCAGCCGGGATCCTTGGGGGTTCTGGCAGCGGTGTCGTCAGGACGCGCAAGCGGATCCCAGCCCCAATTCCGGGTGGAGCGAAGCGGCTTTTGCCTGGCGGCTGCAGATCCAACTGGGGGGAACCAATTTCTATCAGGGGATCCCGAAGGTGAAACCCAAATTGGGGATCCCAGCTCGCCCCTTGACCCCGCAAGTGGTGCGGGAAAGCTTGGGACTGCTGCGACAGGTTGTATGGATTTGGGGGAGTTTGATGGTGGGAGCAACTCTCCTGTTGACCGTTCTGCAACTCATGGTCGTTTATTTCACCCCCTAGGATGAACTAAACAACCGGTTGCTTCCTGCTTCTACGACCCTTACCTAGCTGAGCTTTTGACTCAACCCCGGCAGAGGAATCTCCACAGGCGCAACTTCCCCCAGAACTTGAGGTAGAGTTAGCAAAGCTAACTAGATCGGCGGCAACAAAAACCGTAGCTGCTGTCAACCTGCCGTGAACCTAGAACCGCTGAAATAAACGATGATAAAAACAGCAGCTGCTACAGATATCAAGCACAGGGCGGTGGGGCATCCCGTCCTTTTCGCGTCAGCGGGACGGAGTCCTTGAAGCTCGCACTCTCTCGCTTTAGCGGCGCGGAGCGCTTTGCGTCAGCATGAGTGCGGGAGTTATGTCACTTGTGCAACCGTTTATCGCTGGCTGAGCCGAGCAGACCTCACGACAACAAAAGTCAAGACCCGCAAGCGAAAGACAGACTTGGCTGCCCTGCAGCAAGACGTAGACCAGTGCCCAGAAGCTCGACTAAAGGATGGAGCCCAGCGCCAGAGCAATACCCATTAACTGCAGCATTGACAATATCCGACAATATCCAAACAACAAAAAGGCCCCCTTTCGAGGGCTTTTTTGAGGATACTGTTGCGCCGTTTTACCGTGGTTTTCGACCTGGAAAATCCAGTATAGGATACCGGGGATGATTGTCGATAGTTTCCAAATCAAGTTTGGCCTACTGCTCTCACATCCACTTCCCATCCTAATTGTCGAAGGGTATAGATCGCAAAAACATAACGGCAGTCACCAACGCCGCAGAATCCTCTCCCAATCATACCCCATTTTTGGGGTGTGCCCGTCAAGTGCTCACCAAGGGCTAGGATAAAAGACAGCTTGACGGGTTGCTGGCCATGCTTGGTTCCTGGTTAGACAACATCTACGGCGCTTGGTTTCTGCCGGAGCGCACCTTTCGGGCGTTGCGGGAACAGCCTGTTCTCTGGCAAGCCTTTGGGGTGGTGGGGCTGCTCAACGTCCTGGATGCGATTCGCCGCTCTGGGGTAAGCCTGCCGAGCATGGTGCTGGCGGTGCTGATGGGATCCCTGGGCTGGGTGGGTTTGGCGGCTTTGTTGCAATTGCTGGCCTTTTGTTTGGGTCGGGCTGTCCCTTCCTTTTCAGCGCTGCTGTGCTTGACGGGGTTTGCCGGTTTGCCGTGGCTGCTGCTGGGGCCTGCTCAATCGTTGGGTGGGGTGGTGGGATCCCTGCTGGGCTTGTCAGCTCTGCTGTGGTTTGTGGTTTGGCAGGTGCGGGCAGTAGCTGTAGCGCTGGATTTGGAGTGGTGGCGGCTGCTGGGCCTGATCCCATTGGCTTTCCTGGGGGGGATCTTGGCCCTGAGCTGGCTGACCAGCAGCGTCGTTGCTTTGGCTTCCTTGGGCTAAAGCTTATAGTTGTTTCAGGTTAAGGTGAAACGCCTAGGCTACTGATCGCGCCAGCGGGACGGAGTCCTTGAAAAGCCTTCCGGTTCTGCGTATTGTTGCTCCGCAACGCTATTGCTATGCCTACGGCACCCTGACGGGAACCGCAACGCTATTGCTCCGCAACGCTGACACGACGACGCGAAGACGCGACTAACGTTCTAGGTGTGGGTGCAGCGTCCTGGTTGGAATTGAAATGATTGTAATTCTCGTTGAATCCCGGCGTGTGGCCAGGGATGCTTCCCTGGAATTAGCGGGGCACTCGCTGCAGATGCGGCTTTTCCTCCGGCAGAATAGCGCCTTCTACGGGGCAAACCTGTAAACAGATGCCACAGTCGATGCAGGTGGAAAACTCAATCCAAAAGTAGTCGGTGCCTTTGGCATTTTTGGTATCGCCGGGGTGGATGCAGGCAACAGGGCAAGCCTCTACACAGTCGGCCACACCTTCACAGATATCGGTGACAATTGTATGCGGCATGGATCCCTCCCAATGATTGCTCTAAGTCAAATTCTAAGTGCAGTTGCCACAAGGTCAGCCTTGACGTCGCCTGCGCTTCCTATGCTGTTGACTTTTTGATTAGAATGCGCGATATTTGCCCGAAGCTGCCTGAAAAAGATGGGGCTTATATCCCAGTCCTGGGGTTCATTTTAGGCCAAAATTGCTCCCCAACGAAGAATTTTCCGGATTGTCGCTTTTTCTGACTTTGTCTGGGGCCTCTCAGCACAGCGCCAACATGTGGGAGGTCAGAGACAGTCGGCAAACCGGCTCCCGCCGCCTCGAGAGTTCTTTCTTGCCAAAAATGCCAAGGGACATACTCTGCTGTGACCTGGGTTTTAACCGAAAGATAGGATGATTTGGCATAAAACAGGGGCTAAATCTCTCTGGGATCCCGCTCTTGAGACTGCCACCAACGGCTGAGGGGCCAGTACAAAGCAGGTGCCCAGAGGCTACTTAAAATAGCAGACGTGAGGGCATTGCGTTGATGGTTCCACCAGATGCTCTCCAGAGAACGGGGGCCATCGCCACCAATGTTGCCGAAAAACCGAAGGGAGTTCTCCAATCCATCCAGCAAGGTTTGCGTTCCTGCTGGATCCAGGTCATCGGATCCCTGCGAGGCCACGAGCCACATCCATTGCAGTGCCATCAAGGTTTCGGCGATCACCACCATACCAAAAACGATCAAGGCCACCGAGATAAAGTCTTCTTGCATGTAGCGTTGTTTTTGCAACTTGGCGGTGAGGATCCCAACTACAGCCAGCCCCAGCGCATGGGTAGGACAAGGGCTGGTCAGCGCATCTTGCAGAAAACCCAGGGTGACCCCGGCAACAGCCCCCTGCCAAGCTTTGCGCCGCACACTCCAGCACACCACCCAGATCAAGGGCCAATCTGGGGTTAAGCCTGCTAGCTCCAAGCCCGGCCCTCGCCACCAAGGGGCCACTGCTGCCAGCAATCCCGACAGGACAGTCACCAGCCAGTTAAGGTGAGACTTAAGCTTAGGAATCAGAGGGTTGAGCATAGCGGTAGATCAAGGCCCATTCCAAGAAACCCAGCGGCGCCGACAGTTCGACAGTGGCTTGAGGGGCAGGGCTGGCATCCAAGTTGACCGCTCGAACCGTTCCCACCACAACCCCGGCTGGGTAAAAGCTGCTCAGGCCCGAGGTCACCACCACATCCCCCACCTCTACTTTGGGGGCCTTGTCGAAAAAATCCAAAATGGCACTCTGGGTGCCCGTACCCCTCAGGATGCCCATGTGTCGGCTGCGACTCAGCATTACCCCGACACGGCTGGTGGGATCGCTGATCAGGAGCACTCGGCTGGTGTTGGGCGTGACCGACTCGACTCGCCCGATCAACCCTCCCGGCGCCATGACTACATCTCCCACCCTGACTCCATGCCGGCTGCCGCGGCTGAGGGTGAGCTGTTGCCACCAGTGATCGGCGCTGCGACCCACCACGGCTGCTGGGATCCCCGCTTGGGGCATTTGCTCGGTAAATTGCAGCAGTCGCTTCAGCTCGCGGTTTTGGTACTGCAACTCGGCTACCAGGGCTTGCAGCTCACGGTTAGCGGCCTGGCTGAGCACCGCGGCGGGATCCACAGGTGGACGGGCCGGGGCGGTGATCCAACTGTACAGCTCCACCAGCAGGGATCCCTGGGTTTGTCGCAAGCCCAATGCTACCCCCATCGCCAAAGCAGACAGGAGTAACCCCAAGCCGTAGCGCCTCCACCATTGGCGTAGCCGATTCAAGCAATACCTCTCCGACCCACTCGACTCACACCTCAAATCAGGAAATCAGGGAGAGGGAGAAGCGCCTCTAGCCCTTGAAGCTGCCGCTCAACACTCGACCCAAGGTTTTGAAATCCTCCAAAACTCGCCCTGTACCGAGCACCACACAACTGAGGGGATCCGGGGCAATGTGAACCAAGATCCCGGTTTCATGGCTGATCAGGGCATCCAGACCCTTGAGCAAGGCTCCTCCCCCGGCCAGCATGATGCCTCGGTCGATGATGTCGGCAGCCAATTCCGGTGGAGTGCGCTCCAGGGTGCGCTTAATGGCTTCCACAATCACCGAGAGGGGCTCGGCCATGCTCTCGCGAATTTCGGTGCTCTTCACCGTGACGGTACGGGGTAAACCCGAGAGCAGGTGTAACCCGCGCACTTCCATGGTCAGTTCCTCTTGAATTGGGTAGGCGGAGCCAATCCGAATCTTGATCTCTTCAGCGGTGCGCTCCCCGATGGTGAGGTTGTGGACTTTTTTCATGTACTGGACGATGGCCTCGCTCAGCTCATCTCCCGCTACCCGCACGGACTCGCTCAGCACGATCCCCTGCAAACTGAGGACGGCTACCTCAGTGGTGCCGCCGCCGATGTCGATGATCATGTTCCCGGTGGGCTC
The DNA here is from genome assembly GCF_047461635.1 of Synechococcus sp. W55.2. NCBI lineage: Bacteria > Bacillati > Cyanobacteriota > Cyanophyceae > Synechococcales > Synechococcaceae > Synechococcus > Synechococcus sp. W55.2. Next base: position 13,508 of record NZ_JANSHM010000050.1, read on the forward strand.
TTGCACCGGCAGCCCGGCCCCAATGGCTGCTGCCACCGGCTCATCCACCAAATACACCTCCCGCGACCCAGCTTGGAGAGCGGCTTCCATCACTGCCCGTCGCTCCACCCCGGTCACGCCGCTGGGGATCCCAATCACAATGCGCGGAGCAATGAGGTACCGGCCCTCGTGTACGCGGTGGATGAAGTGTTTTAGCATCATCTCCGCCGTGTCGAAATCGGCAATCACCCCATCTCGCAGAGGACGCACCGCTACAATGTTGCCGGGGGTACGGCCCAACATTTTTTTGGCATCTTCCCCCACAGCCAGGGGTTGCTTGGTGTTTTGGTCGATGGCGACCACAGAGGGCTCTTGCAGGACAATGCCTCGCCCGGCCACGTAGACCAGCGTGTTGGCAGTGCCCAAATCAATGCCCATATCACGGGAAAATCGGCTGAAGAACCCCACGGTAAGTCGCTCCAGTCTTGATTTGGGAAGAAGCAGCAAGCTTTGGTACCTACTATAGTCTAGTTCTGCTAGAGAATCTCCCCCGAAGAGTGGGAATCTGCTCCAGAGAAACCGGCTATGGCTGTATCCCAGCCAACTGTGGAAGATTAAATTCGCCGCTAAGGTGCAATCCTGTTGTGATTCGGGATCCCTCGTGCCTAAGGTTGCCATTGCTCCAGCCGGCTATCCGGCCATCGCCCCCTATTCTCCCGGCGTGAAGGTGGGCAAAATACCCTCTACATCTCGGGCACATTGGCCCTGGATCCGGAGGGCAAGACGGTGGATCCGACATCGCCACCCAGACTCGCGTGGTGTTGGAGCTGAGTGACATCCTCCCGACGCTCACCCTGCGGGTACAGCGCGGGGCTTCTCGGCAGTTTAGCTAAGATAGACCAACCCGGTCTTTTGGCGGTTGCGATGCAGCTCTCTGGTGCCTTGGTTAGCGTGGCTACCCTGGACTTGCCTCGTCTGCAACGCTTCTATCGGGATCTCTTGGGGATCTCTCCCCAAGTCCAGCTCCCGACAGAGGGGGATCCGGTGTACGTAGAGTTTCGTCTGCCAGGGTTGCGGCTGGGCCTCTATCGCAGCCGTCATCTCGATGGTGGTGCCCAAGCCGCAGCGGTGAGCCTCTGCCTGCAGGTGCAGGATTTACAGGGATCCCTGACAACACTGGAGGGGTTGGCGGAAGCTTATCAGATCTCCATTTCCCCTCTGCGACAAGCCTTTCACGGACAGGAGGTGGATTTTCGGGATCCCGATGGCAACCGGATTGTACTGCACCAGCCTTCTGCTGCTTTTGGGGAAGCGACAGCCTGGGATCCCCAGGGTTAGATCCGCCAAAGGTAGATGGTGTAGGTGTTGATGACATCCGATACGGTGGTGGTGGCGGTGGGGGGCCAATCCCCCATGTCGAAGGAGTGGGTGACCAGACGAGCGCCGGGCCGAAGCTGGGAGCGCAACTTGTCTCGGATCAGCAGGTGGGAGCTGGGCAGCAAATAACAACTCACCACCGTCGCCGGGGTTAAGTCCAGAGTGAGCAGATCCTGCTGGAGAAAGGTGACTCGATCCTGAACTTGGGCTTCTTGGGCCCGCTGTTGGGCTTCCAGGATGCGCTCCGGGTCGATATCCACCCCCACGCCCCGCGTGCCAAAGCGCTGTGCCGCCCGGATGAGAATGCGGCCATCCCCACAGCCCAAGTCGTACAGAGTATCCTCGCTCCCCACCTGGGCCAAATCCAGCATGGCATCCACAACCAAGGGCAAGGTGCGCACATAGGGGGCTAAGCGGATTCCCTCTGGACTTTGCGGGTTGGACTGGCGTTGGAAGAAGGGATCCCTGACCACCGAGTTCTGACCGAGCTTAGGCTTGAAACCGCGGGGTGCCAAGGGTCGATCCCGAGAAGAGCGGTTTTTTCTATTCATCAAATACTCTCGTCCATGTTTCTATCAGTCTATCAATCTGTTGCGGTACAGAGCCCTCGCTGTTCTACAGGGTGGAAAGCCACCGCCAGTTGCGTCGGTTCCAGCGTCTCGAAAAATATTCTGATTCAACAACTTAAAAAATATCTTGATTCAACAACTTGGCCAGACGTTCCAGCCCCTTTTTGACTTGGCGGGAAACGGTAACGGCGCTGATCCCCAGCCGCTCTGCCGTTTCTTTTTGGGTGAGGTCGTAGAAGAAGACAAATTCCAAAATCTTGCGGGTGCGTTCCTCTAGCTTGGCCAAGGCATGCTGTAGGCGAATGCGGTCTTCTTCGGCCAGTTGAAAACTGCGGTAGCGCTGATCCGGAACGACCTCCCCCAAAGCGACGCTGTCTTCCTCGGTTTGAATCGGGGCATCCAGGCTGAGCAAAAGGCTGTTTTGTTGAGCCAGTTCCAGCTCTCGCCATTCCTGCTCCGTCAGTTGTAGGGCTTCTCTCACCTCGGCCTCAGAGGGAGAACGGCCCAACTCTTGCCGCAGACGGGCAATCACCTTCTTGGCTTGTCGTTGCAGAGTTGTCCAGCGGCGTGGGATCCGCATGGTGGGGCTCTTGTCTCGCAGGTAATGTTGAATTTCTCCGCGAATGTAGGGCATGGCAAAGGAGCTGAAAGCCAGCCCACGGGTAATATCAAACCGTTCGATGGCCTGAATCAAACCCAAGCAGCCAACTTGGACCAGGTCATCGTACCCCTCATTGCACTGGTTGCGCCAGTGATGGGCTTCTTTGCGCACCAAGCCCATGTTTATTTCCACCAGTCGATTGCGCAGGGCCGGATCCCGATTCTGGTGGTACAGCCGCAACAGTTCGGCGGTTCGGGCTTTAACATCCTCATGAGATGCCATAGATCCACATGCGGCTGGGAATCCGGTCTTGGCCAAAGGCAATGGAGGGGGGGCCGCCGGTCGCCTCAGGGAGACGGAGTTCTTGGGAGAGGTCAGGCGAGGGGCCGTTATCATAGACAACCACTTTACCGATTTGCCGAAAATAACTGTAGAACAAGCACTCAAGGAACTCGAAAACCATTCAAAGGTTGAGGATCCCACCCATAACCAACACCCATCCAGTCAAGAGACGCTTTTGCCCAGCCAGACCCTGCGCAAGCAGGTGCTACAGGGCTATAGGGATGGCGTTAGAAGCACAACCGGACACTGTTGAGATTTGCCAAGAGCTGGAACGTTCTTAGTTTGACCAGGTTTCTTGACCCAAGCAACAGCATCTCCACGGAAAATCGGCGGGTTTCATCGGCAAAAGAGCGCAATTTCCCTGTCAGGCCCGATTGAATTGCCCGATTTCTGTTGCTGGCGTGCTCTCATGGACTGGTTCATGATTTGGGATTGGCCGTGAGATCGCCTGCGCATTCTGATCCCCCCTCTCCCAGAGAGAGAAGGGCTGGGATGTTTTTGGGGTCTCAATGCAGCACTTGACCCACTGCGGTCGTCTGAGCGCTCTACCCACAGCTTGTGGGGAAGTCGCGCCTGTGGAGATTTCTCTGACAGGTTGGTAGCCAAGACTACCGTTAGTGATGACTTGTGACGCAGGTCGCTTTGACGTTGAGCAAAGGTTAGCGTTGCCTAGCCCTGTGTAAGCCTTTCAGAGCGGTTCTTGAGGGGTTCCGTGCCGGCGAGAGCTACCAAAAACGACGCAAAACTCGGCTCCTCGCGAATGAGGTCGAAATAGGGCTCAGAGGAGAGCAAGGGGCGGTAGCGTTCCGGCTCCAGGCGTAGGGCTTGCTCCAAAGCTTGTAGGGCCTGAGGCACTTGGCCTTCCCAGGCGTAGCAGCAGGCTTTGGCGTAGTGAGCCTCGGCATTGCTGGGATCCATCTGCAGGGCCCGATCAAAACTCTGGATGGCCAGCTCGTAGAGGTTCAAGTCCATCAGCACCAGGCCGCGCTGCACCCAGATCTGAGGGCGTTTGGGATCCTGCGCCAGGGCACGGTCGTAGCTGTTGAGGGCCTCCATCGGGTTGCCGAGGCGGTGGTGGGCAAGGGCGTGGCCGGCCCAGAGAGAGGCCGATTCGGAGCCCAGTTGCAGGGCTCGTTCGTAGCTGGCCAGAGCATCGACGTAGCGCTCTAGGTGAAACAGAGCCAGGCCCCGACTCTGCCAAACTTGGGCATTGACGGGGTTGATGGCGAGGGCTTTGTCGTAGCTGATTAGGGATCCCTGCCACCGTCCCAGAGAGGCTAAGGTTAGCCCGTGCAGGTACCACGTTTCCGGGCTGTCGGGGCTGAGGGCAAGGGCCCGTTCGTAGGCACGTAGGGCTTCTTCGTAGCGGCCCAATTGCCGCAGCGTGTTGGCCTGGTTAAAGCGGGCCTCAAAAAAATCCGGTTTCAGCCGCAGAGCCCGCTCATAGCTGGCCAGAGCTTCTTGATGGCGACCGAGATCGTCCAGCAGAGAACCACGGTTGTTCCAGGCTTCGGGGAAGTCCGGCTTCAGCTCCAGGGCGCGGTCGTAGCTGGCCAGGGCAGCTTGGGCTTGCCCCAGGTGGTCGAGGGTGGTGGCGCGGTTGTACCAGGCAATGGGATCCTGCGGCTGATCTCCCACCGCCTGCTCGAAGGGCTGTAGTTGAGCCGCTTGTTCCGCCGAAAGGGCAGATGGGTCAACCGCCGGGGCCGGCGAAACGGCTGTAGATTCTGGGGAGGCAGCACGCTTCTGCCGCCGCAGCCACCAGGCCCAACCCCCGGCCAAAAGCAACAGGCTCGCCCCCAGCACCAGCACGCCCATGTCGGTCGGGGCAATCACAAACGGCATGACCCACTTCCTCTTTTCTGCGCGCCTCTACATCATCACCAAAAACGGCAGGGGATCGCTGGGCCCTGCCGGCGAGATCAGCTCAATGCGCTTTTCGCCAGGGTAGGTGCTGGGATCGATCTCAAAGGTAACCGTCAGCGCCTCGGCGTTGGCCTGCACCGGTTCCTTAGAGCGTCCCAAGGGATCCCCAAAGCTGACTCGGATCCCTTTACCCGCCGGGCTGACTCGGATTTCCGTCACCTGATCCAGATGGGATCCCTCTAGGGTACAGACGATTACATCCCCGACAAAGGCCTCCAGAGGCCAGCCCCGCCGCACCACCGGTTTGGACATGGTTGTCGCTCCCACAGGCTTCTGCATCTCAGTTTAATTTTTCATTTTCCCCTCCCTGCTCCAGCCCAAAACGGCTTTGGTGGCAGAGAGGCTCTCCCCCCTTGGGCCGGATCTCCTGCCACCCCTGTAGAGAAGAGGGAGTTGGGGAAAGGGCAACGGCAGGCGCTCGCAGCAACACCTGGCGGTCTGGGCCCACGCTCACCAAGCGGGGCATCTCTCCAAGGCTATCGGCCACCGCAAACAGCACCCGCTCTCGCGCCTGGGGATCCCAGCCCAGCAGCTGCGCATACCCCAGCGCCGGCGGCGGATCCCAGATTTGCACCGGTGGGATCCCTGTCGAGCCAGTGGGCAAAGGCCAGACCACCGCCCGATCCCAGCTCAAATCGGTCTGGAACCAGCCTTCGTACTCCCGCGCCAGCAAAGTGTTCCCCTGCCAGGCTAGAGGCAGGATCATGGCAAAATCCAATGCCTCAACGGGGTCGTACACCGACCCTGAGGCTTGATAGATAACCTGCAAGGCCCGAGTACGGGTGTTCTCGGCAAACAACACACTGGTCAACCGACCAGCCTGAGGCGTGGCCACCAAATCTAGCCGTGTGTACACCTGCCACTGGGGATCCGGCGCCGGCAAGGGATCGCTGCGCAACAGGCCAACCAATGTGCATTGCCGCTGCCGGGCTTGCTCCTGCAAGTCGTACACCCATTCCCAAGGGATGGGCAAAGTAGGGGGAGAGGAGACTCCAGGGGCAGCCGGCGCCATGTCCCTCGCCCAGGCAGCGCTCCCCTCCGCCCAGCCGATCCAAACAGCCACAAGGGCTCTCCCCAGTTGCCACAGCCAGTTTTGCCTGAGCCAGCTCCCCATCTGCCTCACCTTCCGTCGTGACATACTCCCGCACTCATGCTGACGCAAAGCGCTCCGCGCCGCTGGCGCGAAAAGGACGTTTCCTGCGCTTGAGGACTACGTCCCGCTGACGCGAAAAGAACGGG
>NZ_JANSHM010000051.1:0-19515 GCF_047461635.1 Synechococcus sp. W55.2
TCTAAAAAAACCAACTTCATCCTCTTTCCTCTATAAATTATTCTCTCTATCCTAACATAAGATCAACACGACCTAGGGTTGTTGCCCACCCTTTTGCTGGGAAGCTCCTCTCCCGCTCTGGCCCGACCCCCCATTCAGATGGGCTACAGCAATTGGGCAGGTTGGTGGCCGTGGGCTATTGGAGAAGAAGAGGGCATTTTCAAGAAAAATGGGGCCAACGTGCAGTTGCGCTGGTTCGATGGCTACATTGAGTCGATGGAAGCCTTTGCCGCCGGACAACTGGATGCCAATACCCAAACCCTGAACGATACGCTCTCCTTCGCGCCGAAATCTGTGAATGGTCAGGTGGTGGTGCTGGTCAACGACAACTCGGCAGGCAACGACAAGATCATCGTCCGGGAAGGGATCAACACCATTGCCGACCTAGTGGGTAAGCGGGTGGCTGTGGAAGAAGGCGTGGTGGATGACTTTCTGCTGACGCTGGGGCTGGAGCGGGAGGGATTTTCCCGCGACGATGTGATCATTGTGCCCTTGGAAACCGGAGCCGCCGCCGCTGCTTTTGCTGCCGGTCAGGTGGATGCGGTGGGAGCCTTTCCGCCCTTTTGGTTGACAGCCCTGGAGCGCCCTGGAAGCAAGGAGCTGTTCTCTTCGGCGGAGTTCCCAGGGGCCATTCCCGATTTGTTGGTGGTCAGCCAAAAATTGATTGACGAGCAGCCGGATCAGGTGCAGGCTTTGGTGAATAGCTGGTTCGATATTCTGAAGTTCATGGAGGAGAACCCGCAGCGAGCCGACGAAATCATGGCCAGACGTGCCGGTGTCACCCCAGAGGAGCTGCAACTGTTCAAAGATGGCATTCGTTTCTTCACCATAGAAGACAACCTAAAAGCCTTCAGCCTCGGCGAGGGAATGCAGCACATGCCCTATGCGGCCAGACAAATGGTGGACTTCATGGTGAGAGTGGGCTTCATCTCGGAGGGGCCCAAGGATCTGGAGGCATTGTTCGATGACCGCTTCGTTCGCGCCTATGCCGAGTCGGTGGGTGTTAGACGGTGAGAGATATCCGGGATCCCTTCATGGGCCACCAGTGAGGTAAGGTACGATGCTGACTGCTCCGGCTGAATCGCCTCCACCCACCCGCCCCAGTCTGCCCCCGACGGTGTTTTGGCGCATTGCCGAAGAGATCCCGCGCCCCTTGGCCTTGCTGCTGACGGCGCTATCGGTGCTGGTGCCTTTCGGCTTGTGGTGGGGCCTATCGGTCTCGGGGTGGGTACCGCCGCGTTTTTTGCCTTCTCCCCCTTCGGTATGGGCGGCCCTGCTGCGCCTGTGGCGAGACGGCCTGCTGTGGAAGGATACCTTGGCCAGCTTCAGTCGGGTTAGCAGCGGTTTTCTGTTGGCAGCAGTGGTGGCGACCCCCATCGGCATTGCCATGGGCACCTTCGCCAGCATCCGCGCCTTGATCGAGCCGATTAGCGGCATCTTTCGCTACATGCCCGCTCCTGCCTTCACCCCGCTGTTGATTATTTACTTGGGTTTGGATGAGGCCCCCAAGATCGGGTTAATTTTCATCGGCACCGTTTTCTTCAACATGCTGATGATCATGGATGCGGTGAAGTTCATTCCCAAAGAGCTGATCGAGGCCACCTACACCTTGGGGGGGCGGCGCTGGCAGGTGTTGCTGCAGGTGATCACTCCATACATCACCCCGAACATTCTCGACACCTTCCGCGTCAACATGGCTGCCTCTTGGAACTTGGTGGTGGTGGCAGAATTGGTGGCCGCCAATGAGGGTTTGGGTAGGCGGATCCAGCTAGCCCAGCGCTTCTTTAGAACCGACGAGATTTTTGCGTGCTTGATTGTGTTGGGGCTGATCGGCTTTCTGCTGGATTGGCTGCTGCGACGCTTGGTACGTTTGACCTGTCGTTGGGCCTTTTTATGAGGTGGTGTCGTGCATTTGGAAGTGGTCGGCCTGAGCAAATCCTTCCCCACCCGTCGTGGACCTATCTTGGCTCTGGATGGGGTGAATTTGCATGTGGAGTCGGGGGAGTTTGTCTGTGTGGTGGGGGCTTCCGGCTCTGGTAAAACCACCCTACTGCGCCTAATTGCCGGGTTGGAGCAGCCTAGCCGAGGATCCATCAGCGTCGATGGGGAGCCGGTGATTGGGCCGGGAGCGGATCGGGGAGTCGTGTTCCAGTCCTACACCCTCTACCCCTGGATGACCGTGGCGGAGAACGTCGGCTTTGGCCTGAAATTGCAGGGGGTAAAACGGCAGGAAAGGGAAGCCCGTGTGGATTATTTTCTGGAGATCGTCGGTCTAGAGCGTTTTGCTAAGGCCCTGCCCAGGCAACTTTCGGGCGGTATGCAGCAGCGGGTGGCCATTGCCCGAGCTCTGGCGGCCCAGCCGAAGATTTTGCTCATGGATGAGCCTTTTGGCGCTTTGGACGTGCAAACCAAGGAGACGATGCAGGAGTTTTTGCTGGATCTCTGGCAGCGCACGCGCACCTCAATTTTGATGATTACCCACGATGTGGAAGAGGCCGTCTTTCTGGCCCAGCGCATCTATGTACTCACGTCCCATCCTGGGCGGGTGAAACGGGAGCTCCGGGTTGATTTCCCCAGTCGGCGCGACTACAGCCTCAAGCGCACTTCTTCTTTTCAGGAGGTGAAGGACGAGATCTTGGCTCTCCTACGAAACCAGAAAGGGATCCCGTTGAGCGACGCTGCGCCCGCGGGCTGATCAGGCAAACACCACCGTTTTGTTGTGGTATACCAGCACCCGATTCTCCAGGTGATACCGCACTGCCCGTGCCAGGACCAGGCGTTCCATGTCGCGGCCTTTGCGGACGAGGTCGGCAACGGTATCGCGGTGACTGACCCGCACCACGTCTTGCTCGATGATCGGCCCTTCGTCCAGATCTTCGGTGGCATAGTGGGCAGTCGCGCCGATGATCTTCACCCCCCGTTGATGGGCGCGGTGGTAGGGGTTGGCTCCGGCAAAGGCGGGCAGGGTGGAATGGTGAATGTTGATGACCGGCGGGGCTTGGCGGAGCAGCGACCCACTCAAGACCTGCATGTACTTGGCCAACACCACCAGGTCAATTCGATATTCCTGCAGGAGAGCGAGCTGACGGGCTTCGGCTGCGGCTTTGCCCTCTGGAGAAACGGGGATGTGGTAGTAATCGATACCGAAGGAGCGGGCCACCGATTCCAGGTCGGGGTGATTGCTGATGATCAAGGGGATCTCGGCGGGCAGTTCTCCCGCCCTTTGCCGCCAGATCAGATCCAAAAGGCAGTGGCTTTGCTTGCTGGCCCACAACGCAATGCGACGGCGAGTGTCGGAAAAATGCAGTTCCCAGTTGGCTTGGATCCCACGGGCAATACCCGAAAAGGCGGGGACAATTTCCCCTCGCTCCAGTTGGAAGCCCTCCAAGTCCCACTCGATGCGGCTCAAGAACAGTCCTGCCTCGGGATCCGTATGGTGATCGGCGTGAATGATGTTGCCGCCGTAGCTGTAGATGAAGCTGGAGAGCTTGGCTACCAGCCCTTTTTGATCAGCTAGAAATTGCAGGAGCCCCGCACTGTACCCGTAGACTCAGTGTCGGGAGGAATGCTATAATCATTCTGCGGACACCAGAAACGGTTGTTCAAGGCACTGGTAACGGTCGATTGGGGCTGCTGTAAACCAGCCCAGAGGCTCGCGGTTGGCTTGCTAACTGCAGGGCTACTAAAAGCCCGCTCCGTACCGCTTAGACGGTTGGTGTCGGGTAGTTTACGGCAAGATACCAACAGGGTGGCACTGGGCATCGGTAGACAACAGCCTCAACTTTGTGGGGACTGGCTCTCCCCAAGAGCAATCCATTCTCAATCTACCCGGTTGATCTCTTCCAATAGCCAGGGATCCACCGGCTGGTCATCCCAACGCTTCAAGTCGATGCGAATCCACATCGCCGCAGAAGAGCCGGCAGGGGGCAGTTCCTGGTGAAACGAGATCTCATAGTCAGACGGGTTTTGGCCATGCTGCCGCAGCCAGGTCTCCACCTTAGCAGGAGCAAAGTAGGACTGCCCTTGCTCGAACAGGCGCGTGATTTCCAGGCCGAAGCAAAGGGGGTTGAAGCGGGCCATAGGTTAGGCAGCGTCTGCTGTTTGAGCGTCGTCGGCTGCGGATGGGGGGGGAGCCATCTCTGAGGTGGGTGTATCGGCTGTGGCGACCGACTCGGCTTTGGGCTCAGCCGCGGCTGCTGTTCGGGAAGCCTTGGGAGTGGCAGCAGCCGTTGTCCCGCGGGTGGCTTTCTCCAGCTCTTGGGCCTCTTTGTTCAGTTGCGCCTCGAACTCTCTGGAAGCATCCTGCAGGCTGCGCAGGGTTTTGGCCAGCGTGCGACCAATCTCCGGCAGTTTGCGGGGCCCAAAAACCAAGAGAGCCACCGCAAAGATGACCAACATTTCCGGCAGTCCAACACCCAAAAAATTCATGAGCCTCGGCAGAGTACGGTTTGGTCGGGATCCCTTCGCCTCCCTAGAGTGACATTTCCTTGCCGCGGACTGCAAGTAACTGCCGGCTCTCCTCATCCATTCTGATGGCTTTGGTTGGCTTTGGTGTTCTCCTCTCAGCTCATCTGGGCCCACCTCTCCCTGGCCGGCCAAATCAAAATGGTAAGATTGCATCATTAATCAATGTTCTTCATTGGCCTAGGCTTGCCCATGCTCCAAACCCTACAAAAGCTCCTCGGGGATCCTAACGATCGGAAGATCCGGCAGTACCGTCCTGTCGTCAAGTTGATCAACTCGCTGGAGATCGAGATCGCCTCTCTTTCGGATGCGGAGCTCAAGGCCAAGACCACAGAGTTTCGCCAGCGCTTGGACAGGGGAGAATCTCTGGACGATCTCTTGCCGGAGGCGTTTGCCGTGGTGCGGGAGGCCGCCAAGCGAGTTTTGAACTTGCGCCATTACGACGTACAGCTCATCGGCGGCATGGTGCTGCACGAAGGCCAGATTGCCGAAATGAAAACCGGTGAAGGGAAAACCCTGGTCGCCACCCTGCCCGCCTATCTCAACGGTCTCACCGGGAAAGGGGTTCACATTGTTACCGTCAACGGCTACTTGGCCCGTCGGGACTCGGAGTGGATGGGACAAGTGCATCGTTTCTTGGGCCTGACGGTTGGTCTGGTGCAAGAGGGCATGTCGCCCGAAGAAAAGCGCCGCAGCTATAACTGCGACATCACCTATTGCACCAACAGCGAGCTGGGCTTCGACTACCTGCGGGACAACATGGCCACCGACATCAAAGAGGTGATGCAACGGCCCTTTAACTACTGCATCATCGACGAGGTGGACTCAATCCTTATCGACGAGGCCCGCACTCCCCTGATCATCTCCGGTCAGGTGGCTCGCCCCTCCGAAAAATACCTGCGGGCAGCCCAGGTGGCGCGGGAGCTGATCCGAGATGAACACTATGAGGTGGATGAAAAAGCCCGCAACGTCATCCTTACCGACGAGGGGTTTGAAGCCGCCGAGCGGTTGCTGGGAGTCTCTGACCTGTTTGATCCCAAGGATCCCTGGGCGCACTTTGTCTTTAACGCGGTGAAGGCCAAAGAGCTCTTCATCAAGGATGTCCACTACATCGTCCGCAATCAAGAGGTGGTGATCGTGGACGAGTTCACCGGGCGGGTGCTCCCCGGCCGCCGCTGGTCTGATGGGCTGCACCAGGCGGTGGAGGCCAAAGAGGGGGTGCCGATTCAAAGCGAGAGCCAAACCCTGGCCACCATCACCTACCAAAACCTTTTTCTGCTCTATCCCAAGCTTTCCGGCATGACGGGCACGGCCCGCACCGAGGAGGCCGAGTTCGGCAAAACCTACAACCTAGAAGTCACGGTGATCCCCACCAACCGACCCATCCGCCGCAAAGATGCCCCCGACTTGGTGTACAAGACCGAAAGGGGCAAGTGGCAAGCGGTTGCCGAGGAAATTGCCCACATGCACGCCCAGGGGCGCCCCGTCCTTGTGGGCACCACCAGCGTGGAAAAATCCGAACGCCTCTCGGCCATGCTCAAGGAAATGGGGATCCCCCACAACCTCCTCAACGCCAAGCCAGAAAACGTGGAGCGGGAGGCGGAGATCATTGCCCAGGCGGGGCGAAAAGGCGCTGTAACCATTGCTACCAACATGGCCGGTCGAGGCACGGACATCATCTTGGGAGGCAATGCGGAGTACATGGCCCGCCTCAAGCTGCGGGAACGGCTGATGCCCAAGCTGGCTCAATTGGACGCCGACAACCCCTTGGGATCCGTTCAGATGGTGGGACGGGGGGGTGGCCAGGGATTTGGTGGGACAGCACCCAAGCCGAAAAAATCCTGGACGGTGGGCTCCACCAATTTTTACCCCTGTGAGCTGTCGGCCCGCACCAACCAAGCTTTAGACGAAGTGGTGGCAGCAGCCGTGACCAAGTATGGGCTGAACCGTCTGCCAGAGCTGGTGGTGGAGGATCTCATCGCAGTAGCTTCCGAGAAAGCGCCGGTGCAGGATCCGCTAATTTTGCAACTGCGGGAGGTTTACAACAGCATCAAAGCCGAGTACGAAAAAATTACTGAGGCCGAGCACGAAGAGGTGGTGAGGCTGGGGGGCCTGCATGTGATCGGTACGGAGCGCCATGAATCCCGCCGTATCGACAACCAGCTGCGGGGCCGCGCCGGGCGACAGGGGGATCCCGGCTCCTCGCGGTTTTTCCTCAGCTTGGAAGACAACCTGCTCAAGATTTTCGGTGGCGAGCGGGTAGCCAAGCTCATGGACATGTTCCGGGTGGAGGAGGATATGCCCATCGAGCACCCGCTGCTCAGCAGCAGCCTGGAGAATGCGCAGAGAAAAGTGGAAGTATACTACTTCGACATGCGCAAGCAGGTGTTCGAGTATGATGAGGTGATGAACAACCAGCGGCGGGCCATCTACTCAGAGCGGCGGCGCATCTTGGAGGGGGAAAACCTCAAGACCAAGATCCTTGACTATGTGCGCAAAACCGTTGGCGAGATCGTGCGAGCGCATGTCAACCCAGAGCTGCCCCCGGAAGAGTGGGAAATTGACAAGCTGACCGCCAAGATGCAGGAGTTTGTGCCGCTCCTGAAGCAAAACCTCAAGGTTGAAGACCTGCAGGATCTCTCCTACGAGCAGATCTTGGACTACCTGATCAAGCAGGCAGAACTGGCCTATGAGGCCAAAGAGGCTTTTCTGGATACCTTTGAGCCCGGTTTGATGCGCAAGGCGGAGCGCTTTTTCCTGTTGCAACAGGTGGACACCCTCTGGCGGGAACACCTGCAGCAGATGGAGGCGCTGCGGGAAGCTGTGGGCCTGCGAGGCTACGGTCAGAAGGATCCCCTGATCGAGTACAAGAACGAGGGCTACGAGCTGTTCCTGGAGATGATGGACAACATCCGCCGCAACACGGTGTACAACCTATTCATCTTTACTCCCCAGATTGTGCAAGTGCCCCAGGCATCGCGACCGGCTCCGGCACCCACTGCGGCTGCCAGCCCTGATCCCAGCTCTGCTTCAGGGGTGGTGGAAGCCGATTTCACGGAAGAATAATTGGCGTAGAGAGAAGTCAGCGGGGGAGGAGGATCTGTCGTAATGCCTCTTTCAGTTGTGGGTACTGGAAGGTAAAGCCCATCTGCAAAGCCGCTTGCGGGATCACTTTCTGCCCCGTCAAAACCACTTGAGCTGCCTCGCCCAACAGCAGTTCCAACGCCAGCTCCGGCACAGGCAACCAAGAGGGGCGACCCAAGACCTGGCCTAAGGTTCGGCAAAACTCTTCCATCTGCACCGGGTTGGGAGCGGTGGCGTTGAACACTCCGGATCCCTGCTCCAGCAGGAAGCAGACCAAGCTCACCCAATCCTCGCGGTGGATCCAAGACAGCCATTGTTTGCCGGAGCCGATCGTTCCGCCGATAAAGAACTGAAAGGGGGCCAGCATCTGCCCCAGCGCTCCTCCATCCGGCCCCAACACAATCCCCGTGCGCAGGATGGCCAAACGGATCCCCAATTCCTCAACCGGCCGGGCGGCAGCTTCCCAGGCCTGACAGACTCCTGCCAGAAAATCTTGGGCTGGGGGATCCGTCTCTGTTAAGGGTTCTCCTGCCGGATGGGATCCGTAGTAACCCACCGCCGAGCTGCTGATCATCACCTGGGGCTTTTGGTTGAGGGAGGCGAGGGCTTGGACAAGGGCCTGGGTGGTTTCCACACGGCTACGACGGATTTCTTTTTTCTTGGTCTCTGTCCAGCGAGAAGAAGCCAAAGGCTCTCCGGCCAAGTTGACAATCCCCTCGTACCCTTCCAGGGCGGCTGCCCAGGCTTGCGGTTGGTAGGGATCGTAGGGCAGCAGCTTGAGGTTGGGGGATTCCCCCAAAATGCGGCGGGCCTGCTCCAGGCGGCGGGTCAAGACCAAAACCTGATCCCCTTGCTCCAGCAGACGGGCCACCAAGCGACGCCCGATAAAACCACTTCCACCCGTGATGACAATGCGCATGATGTGGATCCGACTTGCATCTGCACAAGCCCTGTGCCGCCCTTGTCCTTTGAACGGTGCAGAGCCTTTCCGCTATTCGAACCTCTAGCCTAGCGCGTTTCCTGTCCCGCGTTGGCCATTGCCTGGGATCCCGCCATCCGTTTGCTGAGCTTGGCGAAGTGGCAGAGCCCAAGAAAGCCCAAGAATAAAAATGTTTTGCGGCAAAGCCTGACACACCTGGAAAAATCGGCTTCAATAGGCCCTAGCTGCGCTTCTTGGCAGCAGAGGTGGTTCATCGTCCCCCTATTTTCTTCCCTTCACCCGTGACACCCAGGTCTTCTTCCCGTACCCCGGCTCGCCACGTGTCTATGCGTGCAGAGCAGGTTGCTGGGCCGCGGCTGGACATCTCTGTTGCTCCACGAGTGCATCGCTCCCAAGGGCAGGGATCCCTGGTTCGGGCAGGGTTTCCCTCCTCTCTCCCAATTTCCGGTCGGCGGACGATCCCTGTCCAGCGCTCCCGCCGGCGCGGACGGCAAGAACCTGGCCACGAGCCTCAAGTCTGGGAGATGGCCTGTCACATCGGGGTGAATGTCTTGTTTACGGCGGCTGCCCTCAGTGGTTTGTATCGCCTCTTGCCGGTGCAGTTGGCTCAGCACCACCGGCTCCAGGTTCTGGAGCGGCATATCGAGGTCTTGTCCACTCGGATTTCTCGGCTGCAGGAGGGGGTGGATCGGGGTATGGATCCCTTGCAGCAGGAGGCCCTGATCAAGGAACGGCTGAATCGGGTGCCACGCAATCAAATTCAGGTGCGTTTGGTGGATCCCAGTACCTGGGTGGCGGACGACGAGAAGAACACCCACCCTTCCTGGATCGGGCAGTCCACCCAGCCGTCTGCCAGGCCGTAGGCTGCCTCTGCCTAGGCTTGTTTGAGAAGCAAGGCCACCTCTTTGGCAAAGTAGGTGAGGATGATATCGGCACCGGCCCGCTTCATGGCCAGCAGCGATTCCAACATCACTTTTTTGCCGTCGATCCAGCCCTTTTGTTCGGCGGCTTTGATCATGGCGTACTCGCCGCTGACGTTGTAAGCGGCCACGGGCAGATCCGTTGATTCCTTGACTCGGTAGATGATGTCCAGGTAGGCCAGGGCCGGCTTCACCATCACCATGTCCGCCCCCTCGGCTTCGTCCAGCTCCACTTCCTTGATGGCTTCCCGAGCATTGGCGGGATCCATTTGATAGCTTTTCTTGTCTCCCGATTTGGGCGCGGATCCCAGGGCATCGCGGAAGGGGCCGTAGAAGGCAGAGGCATATTTGGCGGAGTAGGCCAGGATCGCCACATCGGTGTAGCCTTGGTCATCCAGGGCCTCCCGAATGGCACCGACACGACCGTCCATCATGTCCGAGGGGGCCACAATGTCGGTTCCCGCCTCTGCTTGGGAGAGGGCTTGCTTGACCAAAACTTCCACCGTCTCGTCGTTGAGGATCACCCCATCCCGCACGATGCCATCGTGGCCATCGCTGTTGTAGGGATCCAAGGCCACATCGGTTACCACCAAAATCTCGGGAATTTCCTGTTTAATCCGCCGCACCGCCCGCTGGATCAAGCCCTCTGGGTTGAAGCACTCCTGCCCGGTGGGATCCTTTTTCTCTTCCGGCACCACCGGGAACAGGGCCACCGCCGGGATCCCCAGTTGAGCGGCTTCTTCCACCTCCTTTAGCAGCAGGTCTAGGGTGTAGCGGTAGCAGCCGGGCATCGACTCCACTTCCTGCCGCTGGTTCTCCCCCTCCATGACAAACAGGGGATAGATCAGATCCTGCACCCGCAGGTGGGTTTCCTGCACCATCTGGCGGAAGGCCTCTGTGCGCCGCAGCCGACGGGGACGGTAGATCAGGTCTTGGCTCATGAGAGCAGGGGGAAAGAGGGCGTTTCTATTTTGCCATGAGGTCGGTAGGGGCTGAGCTGGTCGTTGGGCGAGGGGCGACATCCGGGGCAGAGGGGAAATGCCGGGCCAGCCAGCGGTGGAGGGTCTCTTTTACCGCTTCGGCTTGGCAGTCGTGTAAAAGATCGTGGCGGGATTGGGGAAAATCGTGGATTTCTCCCTGGGGCAGCCGACGGGCAAAATCCACAGCTCCGGCAGGATTGACGACGATATCGGCAGAGGTGTAAAGCAGCAAAACCGGCAGGCGGAGCCGATGGGCTTGGTCGAGGCAGCGCTGTCCACTGCGCACCAGTTCGGCTGTGAATCTGGCCCGCGTCACACCGCACATGTAGGGATCCGCCGCAAAGGCGGCTTGCTGCTCGGGTAGGGAAGTCACCCGCGCTGGCTCGTAGAGGCCAGTTAAGGCCAGCTGGGGAGCAACCCTGTCCAAAACTTGCAAAAGGGCGTGGGTCAAAGGGGTGAAATAGTGGTCGATGCGAAAAGCCGGAGAGATGAGAACCAGGCCCTGCACTTGGTCGGGATGGGCGAGGGCATATTCCGTAACCCAGTTGGCCCCCGCGCTGTACCCGCACCAGATCTGCGGGATCCCTTTCTGCGGCCAGACCTGCTGCGTGATCCTCTCCAGATCCGCTTGATATTGGCTGAAGCGGTCGATCCAGCAGCGGATCCCGCCGGAGCGACCAAATCCCCGCATGTCAGGCGCCAAAACCTCCCACCCTTGAGCAGCCAACTCGCCGGCCAAAGGGCAAAACCCGCCGCCGTGATCCCCTTTACCGTGCAAAAGCAACACCCGTCCGCAAGGGGATCCCTGGGGCCAGTGGTGCAGAAAAGCTGGGATCCCATCGGAAAGCGGCAACTCCTGAGGCCGATAGATCCCCGACGCAGTTTGCGGCTGAGCTCCCGACCGCCCATCCAGAGCCTCTAAGTCACCTAACCGATCAAAAGGCATGGGCAAATCCAACACACGTCCGGCAAGACCCGGCAAAGCCACAAATCCTATCTTCCTATGTCCCGGTCGCCCGCGAGCGCTGCCGCCGCTGAGGAGTTGCAATCTTTGTTTCCAGCCCAGCATATTTCTTAACAATCTCTGCTCTTGCCGGGGATCCCCGACATGCCGGGCTTTGCAGCCTTTTCTGAGGATGGGATGAAAGGATCTCTCGGGGGGAGACTGGGGCCATTTGCGGGAAAAAGGCCCTCTGAGAGGTATGATGTTGTGAAGAAGTTTTGCGGGGTCTCAGGTTTGACGGGATCCCCTCTCTGGGGTGGTTCACCCTTGTTTTACGATTGCCTTATCGCTTCATCAGTTCACTCAGTCGGAAACGGGTTGCTGAAACTATGCTGTTACTGAAAATCTCTGTTTACGCGGTTGTCATCTTTTTTGTGGGGCTTTTTGTGTTTGGTTTTTTGAGCAACGACCCCTCCCGCAACCCCAACCGTCGAGACCTGGAGTAGGGGATCCCGCCTTGGGCAGCTTGCGAACTCCAGTGATAACTGGCTCATCGCTTGAGGGAGCATGCCTCTGGCCCTGTTTTTGCCGAACCTTGCTGGTTGCCCTAGCTATGGGAGAACGGATGCCCAGGGAGCTCCTGCTGGCGGGGTAGCGACAAAGTTGCTGCTGGTCATGGGTTGCAGCAGCGGTGAGCGAGATTCAGTCTTGTTGCAACTCCGTCCCGCTGGCACGACCTGTGGCGGCCATTCCCCTCTGGAGTGAATGGCCTCGCCTCAAAGCTGGCAACTCGGCTGGCTCACTGGAAGGCGGTAATCAGCAATGTCTGGGATCCGGAGCGATTCTGTTGGTCAAACGCGGTAATCCGGAACTGCCAAACGCCGATGGGATCCCCGAGGGCAACGCGGAAATCGGTACTGAAGCTACAAAAGGTGGCCCCAGGGTTACAGCCGGCCTGCTGTGGGCTGAAGAATTCCCTTTGCACGCGCACGCCGCTGGGGTTGAAAGTTTCCAGCTCGATGAACTGCGTTGGACGAGCACCACCCGGCACACTCACCTGCACCGTAAAAGCCGGCGTGGAGGTGCCCACCCGCACCGAGGTGGGCGCATTGATAAACGAAACCGTTGGGCCTTGGGGTGGGGGCAGGATCGAACCCCCTGAGCTGCCGCCATCTCCACAGGCAGCCAGCCCGGTTGCCAAAAAGCCGGTGGCCAAAAGGATCAGAGCAGTCCGTTGCATCCCGCAGTTCCTCACGCAAACCCATCCATCCTGGCAAGACTTGACCAGAATCTGTACCACCGCTTGAGCGGCACAGCTCTAAGTTACTTTTCTAAGTTACTTTCTGCCTCTGCAGCTTGAGAAAAGATGCGCCCCGACCCAAATCTGCATGGGCCTTTGCGCACAGTTGGTTCCTCCGCTTCAGAGCAGCAGCAAGCGCCGCAACAGCAACGCTATCACCGCAACAAAGCTGGCCACGATGATCTGTCCCGGCAGAGTATAGCCGGAGTAAAGCCCTATCAACCTCAGCAACTCCCCATTCCAGGGTTGCGTGGCCAAAAGGTAGAGAATCCCGGTCAGGTGAACCAAGGCCAAAGCCACCAAGCTGCCGGATCCCAACTCTTGGAGGCCCACCGGGGAGTCAGGGATCCCTCCTGCCAACCGCTTCCCATCGACAGCACGTTGGCGGGCCAGAGGAGAAGGGGGTGGATAGGGATCCCGTTGCCGAAAAGCAATTGTCCCGCAGGCCCAAGCTCCCGGCAAAAACCCCAGCAAGTAGCCAAAGGCGGGCTGGTACAGGTACTGCCATCCTCCCCCTTGGGCAAACACCTGTAGCCCTGCCAGCCCCAGCCCCAGATAGACGATCTGGGCGCACACCGCTGCCACCGGCCCCGCCAAACAAGCCGTCAGCAACACGCCCCCGATTTGCAGCGAGAAGCTGTATCCCCCCAACCCAGGCAGCTCCGGCGGAAAACTCAAATGGGTCAGGGTGCCCAAAATGGTCAGGATTACCCCAATCGCCGTCCAGAGCCATTCCAGAGGAGTTAAGAGCAAGCCAGACCGCATAAACCGAGAGGAAATTTTTCCCTATGCTAAGAAAGGGAAGGGGCAGATGGGGTGGGCAAAAGGTGGTCAAGGCAGAGTGGATTGAACTGGCCCAGGCCCTGGCCGATGCTGCCGGAGCGGTGATTCGCCCCCTGTTTCGCGGAGAACTGCAAGCCGAATACAAAGAGGCCCGCTCCCCAATTGTGACGGTGGCCGACCGGGAGGCAGAGCGAGCTATGCGGGCTTTGCTCATGGCCCAAGTGCCAGAACACAACATCCTTGGCGAAGAGTTTGGTTTTCACCAGACGGGATCCCTCTACACTTGGGTTCTGGATCCCTTGGATGGCACCATCGCCTTTTCCACCGGCAAGCCCACCTTTGCTACTCTGATTGCCCTCTTGGAAGAAGACCGCCCCATTTTGGGCATCATCGATCAGCCGGTGTTGCGGGAACGCTGGCTGGGGGTGCGGGGACAACCCACCCAATGGATGACCCCCTCTCACCGACAGGCTGCTCAAACCAAGGCCAATACCGACCTCAGCCGCGCCTACTTGAGCTGTACCACCCCTGATTTGTTCACCCAACCCGACCAACAACGGTGCTTCCAGGGGCTCAGCCAAGCAGTTCACATTACCTCCTATGGGGGCGATGGCTACCAGTACGGCCTGCTGGCCAGCGGCTGTGTGGATCTGGTGATGGAGTGTGGCCTTGCCCTCTACGATTTTGCTGCCCTTGTGCCGGTGATTGAGGGATCCGGTGGCGTGATTACCGATTGGCGAGGGGATCCCTTAACCCGCACCTCCACGGGAGAAGTGTTGGCGGCAGCCAACCCCAGCTTGCATCGACAGGCCCTGGCCGCGATTCAAAAAAGCGGGATCTACCCACCGAAATAAGCACCACCGAAATAAGCAGGCTCATTGCCAGGTTTCCACTTGATGTTGCAGCCCAGGCTGGGTTTTTGGTCGGGATCGATGGGCTTGCCGGCCAGAAGGTTATCCAGCGCCGCCCGCAAATCTTTGCCCGTCACCGGCACATCGGTCAGGCTGGGACGGCTGTCGTCCAGTTGACCACGATAGACCAACTTGCGATCCGCGTCGAACAGGAAAAAGTCAGGGGTGCAGGCAGCGGTGAAGGCTTTGGCCACCTCTTGGCTTTCGTCGTAACAGAAGGGGAAGGTAAAGCCCAAGGTCTCGGCCATCTTCTTCAAGTTCTCTGGGCTGTCATCCGGGTATTTCTCCACATCGTTGGCGCTGATGGCTACAATGCCGACGCCGCGATCCTTGTAATCTCTGCCAAGGCGGGCCAGCTCCTCTTGCACGTGCTTCACATAGGGACAGTGCTGGCAGATGAACATCACCAGCAGGGCCGGCTTGTCGGCAAAGGTGGAGAGGGAGATGGTTTGGCCGCTCACCACATCCGGTAGGCTGAAGTCAGGGGCTGGGGTGCCCAAAGGCAGCATGGTTGAGGGGGTACGGGCCATAACAAACCTCCAGCGTAAGGTTTCCTCAATCATTGTGGATCATCCTGCCCCCCCAGGAGCCGTCGCAAGGGGAGCTCGCCGGCAAACGGGAGCGCCAGAAGGGATCCCAAGCAGGCCGGGGACAGCTTTTACAATTGGATAAGGTTGGCAACACGATTGTTGGGGAGCTGAGCCTTGAGCACCGCCGTCTTACCTGCTGCTCCTTTGGTGGATACTCACGTCCACCTCAACTACCCCGATTTTGCCGCGGATCTGCCCCAGGTGGCCGAGCGCTGGCGTCAGACGGGGATCCGGCGTTTGGTGCATTCTTGTGTAACACCAGCAGAATTCCCCCAGTTGCAGGCCATTGCCGACCAGTATCCGGAAGTATTTTTGTCGGTGGGGCTGCACCCTTTGGAGGCGGGCCAGTGGCAGCCCGATTTGGCCGAAAAGATCGCCCACCTGGCCGCCAGCGACGAGCGAGTGGTGGCTATCGGGGAGACGGGCCTGGATTTCTACAAGTCCAACCCGGCGGATATCGAGCGGCAAAAAGAATCCTTCTGGGCCCAGATTGCCATTGCCCAAGCGCAGGATCTGGCGTTGATCGTCCATTGCCGCGAGGCGGCAGCAGCCACCTACGCCATCCTCAAGGAGGCCATGGCCACGGGGGGGCCAGTGCGGGCGGTGATGCATTGCTGGAGCGGATCCCCGGAGGAGACGCGGCTGTTTGTCGAGCTGGGCTGCTACATCAGCTTCAGCGGCATTGTTACTTTCAAGAATGCCGAGACTGTCCGCCGGTCGGCCTTGGAGGTGCCCCTATCCCAGCTTTTGGTGGAAACCGATTGCCCTTTTCTGGCTCCCACCCCCTTCCGCGGCAAACGCAATGAGCCGGCCTATGTGCAGCGGGTGGCCCAAACCTTGGCGGAGCTGCTTGGGATCCCACCGGAAAAACTGGCAGAAGAAACCAGCCAAAATGCCGCTCGCCTGTTTCAGCTGCCTCTCCTCTAGCTCTGCTTTCCGAGGGCGCGGGTGGACCGTAGGCCATTCCCGACCCTAGATCTCACCCGATCTCAGACGATTCCAACCCGGGAAACCCTGGGTTGCCATTTTTAACTTTTTCTTTAACTTTTCTTTTCAACTCCGACTGCTCTTCTCAAGGGCATCCTATGCTGGAAAAAAGGAATGTATTTCTAGATGCTCTCCGCTAATTCCAGGGGCTAGGGGCTTGCAACTATGGATACTGAAACGTGGGCTGCCGCAGCTCGACCCAGCCGAGATGCCCTCATCAACCGCATCACCCACCAGATTCGGCAATCCCTGGAGCTGGATCAGATCCTGAGGGCGACGGTGGAGGAGGTGCGCGCCTTTTTGGGTACGGATCGGGTGAAGGTGTACCGCTTCGACCCGGAAGGGCATGGGACGGTGGTGGCGGAAGCACGAGGCGGGGAGCGGCTGCCCTCGCTCTTGGGGCTGACTTTTCCGGCAGGGGACATTCCCGAGGAGGCGCGGCGGTTGTTTCGCCTAGCTCAGGTGCGGGTAATTGTGGATGTGGAGGCGCAGAGCCGTTCCATCAGCCAGCCGGAGTCTTGGGGGTTGTCTGCTAGGGTTCCTCTGGGCGAGCCGCTGCAGCGGCCCGTGGATCCCTGCCATGTTCACTATTTGAAATCCATGGGGGTGGCCTCTTCCTTGGTGGTTCCCCTCATGCATCATCAAGAGCTTTGGGGGCTGTTGGTCTCCCATCATGCTGAGCCTCGTCCCTACTCCCAAGAAGAGCTGCAGGTGGTGCAGTTGCTGGCGGATCAAGTTTCCATTGCCATTGCTCAGGCGGAATTGCTGGAGCAAGCGCGGCAAAAGGCGCAGCAGGAACGCCTCATCAACCAAATTGCTGCTCTAGTTTACTCGCCCCTACACCCGGAGACGACCTTGACTACGGTGCTGGAGCAGCTTGCTGCCGGTTTGCAGGGGATCGGGGCGCGGCTGCGGATCCACTTTATGGGCGCAGACACCCTCTGTTGTCATGGTGTGCAACCCCCGGCAAGCTACGACACCTGGCTACAGGAGCAGCTCGGAAGGGCCGGAGGAGCGGGGGGCTGGGTGAAGATGTGGTCGCTCTCCCACTTGGAGAAATGGCCGGAGCTGCAAGAGCAGATGAAGCAGACACCCATTCGTGGCCTGCTGGTGGCCCAGCTCGCCTGGAATGACCAGCCGGTGGGCTGGCTGAGCGTGTTTCGCGGGGCCGTTTACCAAGAAACCCACTGGGCGGGCTACCGTTGGTTTACCCAGGGGGATCCCAGACAAGAACTGCCTTTGATCTCTTTTGCTGCCTGGCGGGAGCTGAAAATTGACGAGCCTAAGGCTTGGTCAGCTGCAGAGCAAGAGCTGATGAGTCGGGTCGGGGTACATTTGGCCCTGTCCATTACGCAAAATCAGCTTTACCGGCAGTTGCAAACCCTCAACGCCCGTCTGGAGCAGGAGGTGCAGGAGCGGACGGCGGCCCTGCAGCGATCTCTGGCTATGGATGCCCTCTTGCAGCGGGTCACCGACCAGGTGCGCAGCAGTTTGGAGGAAGCCCAGATCCTGCGGGCAGTGGTGCAGGAGTTGGCTCTGGGGTTGCCCATTCAAGGTTGCGATCTCTGTCTCTACGATTGGGCATCTGGCCAGGCGACGGTGCGCTATGAATACACCTCTGCTCTACCACCTGCCGGTGGGATCACCCTGACCCTGGCCGACTACCCCGATCTTTACCGGCACCTGCAAGAGGGTCAAGCGGTGCAATTCTGCCACTTGCCTGGGCAGGGCTGGATCCCCCGTCGGGAAGGGCTGACCCTGCTGGTGTGCCCGCTGCGGGATGACCAAGGGGTGCTGGGGGATCTCTGGCTGGCGAAGCCGGCAGCCGAGTGCTTTGATGAACTGGAGGTGCAGGTGGTGCAGCAGGTGGCGGATCACTGCGCCATTGCCATCCGCCAGGCCCGCCTCTACCAGGCTTCTGTGCAGCAAATTGGTGAGCTGGAGCGCCTCAACCGCCTCAAAGATGATTTTTTGAGCACCGTCTCCCACGAGCTGCGCACCCCCATCACCAACATGAGGATGGCCATCCAACTGCTGAAAACCGCCCGCGCCCCCCAAAAACGAGAGCAATATCTCAAGATTTTGGAGCAGGAGTGTGAGCGGGAGGCGGAATTGGTGAACGACCTGCTGGATCTGCAGCGGTTGGAGCAGGGATCCAAAACGCTCCATCTGGAAGAAGTGCCGCTGGCAACCTGGCTGCCCAGCGTGCTGGAGCCGTTTCTACAGCGGGCCCAGGCCAACCAGCAACGGTTGCAGTGGCAGATTGCGCCAAATGTGGGCAAGGTGCTCACCGATCGGGGCGGCCTGGAGCGGGTGGTGCAGGAGCTGGTCAACAACGCCTGCAAGTATACTCCCCCAAGGTGCAACATCTGGGTAACAGCGCAGCGCTCTGGCCCGCAGCAGGTGGAAATTCGGGTGATCAACGAGGGAGTAGAAATTCCCCACAGCGAGTGGGAGCGCATCTTCGAGAAGTTTTACCGCATTCCCAGCGGGGATCCCTGGAAACGAGGCGGCACCGGCCTGGGCCTGGCTTTGGTCAAGCAGTGGATGCAGCGGTTGGGGGGCAGCGTCTCAGTGGAGAGCTCTCAAGGCAAAACCTGCTTTACCCTGGTGTTGCCGCAGGGATCCCTGCCTGTGCAGACATCCCCCCTGGCCTGTGCCTAGCGACATGAGCGACGCCCCCTCAGAAGCGCTGCGTCTGGCCGCCGAGCAGTTTAACCGGGGGGAATTTTACGCCTGCCACGACACCCTAGAGGCCCTGTGGATGGAAGCAGTGGATCCAGAGCGGCGTTTTTACCAGGGTCTATTGCAGACGGCAGTGGCCTACTATCACCTGCAGAACGACAATCGCCGTGGCTGCATGATCCTGCTGGGGGAAGCTAACCGCAAGCTGGCGGACTTTCTGCCCACCTACGCCGGATGGGATGTGCAAGCCCTGTGGCAGGCTAACCAGGGCATCCTGCGGCATCTTTCTCAACTGCAACCCCAGGATCCCCTGCCTTACCTGGCCATCCCCACCCTGAGTTGGGTTGAAGACTGACCTGAGCAGGCCCAACAGCGGCGCTAGCGCTTGGAGCGACGGGCTTTGCGCTCAACTTCGTTGCGTCGCCGCCGATCCCGCCAGTCGATGAAGGTAATGTAGCCAACGCCCAGGGTTACGGCTGTCAACAGCAAAAAGATGCTTCCGTAGGCGATGCGGGCGACCAAGGGAAGATCGGTTTCCATGGTGTGAGCGGGGGTAACCCCGTCAATATCGGCGGCAGGAACAACAAGATGAATGCAAGATGGATGTGAGGCTCAATCCAGGCATGACAAATTACATGCCGTTGCGCCCCCAGACCACCAGGGCAATGGAAAGAACGAAGAAGGTGGGGACGGCAATCCAGCCAAGGGTGATGATGTCCATAGGTCTAGCCCAGCTAAAGAGGGGTTATCTCGAGGTGATCCCATTTTACGAGAGGAGATCCCTTGTCAACGGACATCTACGAACACCTGTTTTCAGCTAGAAATCGCAGGAGCCCCGCACTGTACCCGTAGGGTCAGTGTCGGGAGGAATGCGGAAGTTATGATAGAA
>NZ_JANSHM010000052.1:0-19279 GCF_047461635.1 Synechococcus sp. W55.2
TTTGGAAACAAACAGAATGCTATCGCTGCATAGTTGAACAGTGATGTTCAGCAGTGTTCAGCGTAAATGTATCAGACCGAATATCCAAGCGGCATTGGGCTTGTGCAGGAACTCCCTTCCCCGGAACTGTCTTCTTCTTGGCGGCCCAGTTCTCTGGCAGCAGATCCTGCCCTAGAAAAAGCTCGCCTGCGCCAGCACTTTCGCCAGCTACGGCAGAGGTTGGACAGATCCCTTATCAGCCAGAAGATCGTGGCTCATTTGGCCTCTTGCCCCCAACTTTTGGCCGCCAAAACCATCCTGGCCTATGTGGCCTTCGGCTCCGAGGTGGACTTGGGATCCCTGTTTGCCCTTTTTCCAGAGAAGCAGTGGGGGATCCCCCGTTGTCTGCCGCAGCGGCAAATGCAGTGGCACCGGTACGGCTCGGCTGAGCTTGTCCCCAACTGCTGGGGCTTGCTGGAGCCTTCTCCCGGCAGCACAGTTATCGACCCTGGCAAGGCGGATTTGATCCTGGTGCCTGCCCTGGCCTGCGATCGTTGGGGAAGGCGTTTGGGCTATGGCGGCGGCTATTACGACCGCTTTTTGGCCGCTTTGCCGGATCCCAGTGTGCCCAAGTGGGGCATCCTCCCCCAAGCCTGCTTGCTGGAGCAGCCCCTGCCTCAGGATCCTTGGGATCAGCACCTGGATGGGATCCAAACCGAGGAGAGGTTCTACGAGACGGGGATCCCCTAGACTAAAGAGGGTGGGCCTTGGAGGAAAAACGATGAGCCAAGTTTGGAAGCCGGCGCAGTGGCTAACCCAAAAGCTGCGTCTTGTCTGCATGAGCTTTGGCTGTGTGGCATTGGCGGTGCTCTTGATGGGCTTTGGGGCGATCCCCCTGCAACTGAAGGATCTCCACGTCACCCCCTGTCCCGATACCCCCGAATACACCAACCTGGTGACCAGCAACGGCAACCCCATACCGGCCAGGTGCCTGTTCGTCGAAGGCACAGTGGTCAACCGCTCCAAAAATACCCTGCTGAACGCGGATGTCTTCGGTCGGCTTTACGATGCCAACGGCAACGAGGTTCTGCCGGAGCGTACCCGCCTGGGGGCCATTGCAGAAGTTCCTCCCGGCGAGAGCCCTTTTTCAATTCGCATCTCGGTGCCCATAACCAGCCCCCTGCCCCTCACCCTGGAGCAATTCAAGGCCAGCGGCTTCAGCGGTACCGTGCGTCGTTAACGTCTAAAGCTGGCGGCTGAACTCCACCTGGGTGGGGCGCTCAGGCAAATGGAGCTGGGCAACCACAGGCGGGGTTTGGGCGATCAGCCGGCCCCGGCGGAAGACATACAGGCAAGCCGGTTTCAGGCGAATAGCTTCGACGGCATCAGCAGCCTGGAGCACCACCAGATCGGCATAGCAACCGGGTTCTAGGCCGTAGCCTTCCAACCCCAGAATGCGGGCCGGATTCTCCGTAACCGCCAAGAAACACTGGCGCATCTGCTCATAGCCTGTCAGGTGGGCGGCGTGGATGGCCATGTGGGCCACCTCCAGCATGTTGCCGCTGCCCAAAGGGTACCAGGGATCCATCACACAGTCATGACCAAAGGCCACCGTCAAGCCTGCGGCCATCAGCTCGGGCACCCGGGTCAGCCCCCGCCGCTTGGGGTAGGTATCGTGGCGACCTTGGATGACCATATTGACCAGCGGGTTGGCGATCACCCCCAGCTCTGCCTCGGCCATCAGGGGGATCAGTTTGCTGACGTAGTAGTTGTCCATCGAGTGCATGGAAGTTAGATGGGATCCGGCTACCCGCCCCTGCAAGCCCAGCCGCAGCGTTTCGTAGGCCAAGGTTTCCACATGGCGCGAAAGCGGATCGTCGGTCTCGTCGCAGTGCAGATCCACCCGCAGACCCCGCGCTGCTGCAATCTCGCACAGGGCCCGCACCGAAGCTGCTCCCTCGGCCATCGTCCGCTCGAAGTGGGGGATCCCGCCCACCACCTCCACCCCCAAATCCAGAGCCTTCTCCAGAAGCTGCACCGCCCCTGGCGAGCGATAGTAGCCATCCTGGGGAAAAGCCACCAGTTGCAAATCCAAGTAGGGAGCCACTTTTTGCTTGACTTCCAGCAGCGCCCGCACCGCCAACAGGTTGGGATCGCACACATCCACATGGGTGCGGATGGCCAGGATCCCACGCGCCACTGCCCAGTCGCAATAGGTCAAGGCCCTCTCTATGACTGCCTCGGGGGTCAACAGCGGCTTCAACTCCCCCCAGAGGGCAATCCCTTCTAGCAAGGTGCCCGACTGGTTGACGCGCGGGATCCCATAGGTGAGGGTGGCATCCATGTGAAAGTGGGCATCCACAAAGGGGGGCGACACCAAGCGGTTGCTGACATCAATTTCTTGGGGGGCAGTGGCTTGCAAGTTGTTTTCCAGAGCCACAATGCGATCCCCCTGGATACCGATATCGATTCCCTTGCGGCCATCCGGCAAGTTGGCCCGACGCAAAATCAGATCCATATGTTGATGTTGTGGCTATTTCAACTTAGGTTGTTCATTACAAACAAGCTTCTTCCCGAAAAATCGTGTTTTACAATACATATTTCTGGGGATCCCCCCTTTACGATAAACCGGTCAGTAACCCGATCTCGAACTAACCTCAACAGAAGCGACTATGGCACGTTTAGAACTCTCCCGGCGGGACTTCTGCCTGCGTTCTGGGGCTTTCGTGGCTGGCTTGATGGGGAGCCGCTGGTTGGTTCGCGATGCCACGGTGGCCCAAGGAACCAAGCTGAAAGTGGCTGGGGTTTATACGGTTCCCATTGAGCAGCAGTGGGTAAGCCGGATCCATAAAGCGTTGATGGCTGCCCAGAAGCGGGGGGATATTGACTATACCTGGTCGGAGTCAGTTTCCAACACCGACTACCCACGGGTGCTGCGTCAGTATGCCGAGAGCGGCGTCCAACTGCTGGTGGGTGAGGTCTTCGGGGTGGAGCGGGAAGCGCGGGAAGTAGCCAAAGACTATCCCAAGGTCAGCTTTTTGATGGGATCCAGCCTCAAGCCGGATCCTGCCCTGAGCAATTTTGCCGTGTTTGACAACTACATCCACGAGCCTTCCTAAGCGGTGGCGACCCAGAACTTCTTGATATTCTCTGTGTCTCTTGTGATACACCTCAGCCACTACCTCACCAGAGGGAGAACCACGTTATCAATCCAAAGCACCGCTGGAAAAAAGTTGGCCACCTGCCTTGGGAGGATATCAACAGTTGGCTAGACAACCCTGAGAATCTCTGGGGCACTGGCGAGAGCAGCTATGCTGGGTGGAACAACCGGTTAAGTGTCGGGCGAGAAAGCGGAGTTTCTCTTTACCTTGTACCGGTCGAGCATTTGCGTCTGTTGGTTGGTTACAAGGCACCAGGATACCCGAATTCTAAGCGTAGAGTACGCGGCGAGTTTGTATACAAGGGAGTAAAATACTGCATGGATGTTACCGATCCTGTGATTGAACGGGATTTCCTAATGGGCGAAGACGGTCAATATGACATCCCCGATCCGGTGCTGTGTGTTAGCCTTAGCGATCCCTACTTGGGCTACTACTACAAGCTGATAGCGGCTATTCTCTACTCAGGTCGACTCATATGAAATCAGAGATCTACACGATTGGTCACTCAAACCACGAGATTGATTTTTTCATAGACTTACTGCGCCAGTACAACATCACCGGTATTGGCGACGTTCGCTCACGTCCATATAGCCGTTACGTCCCTCAATATTCACAAGAAAAGTTGAAAAGTGCTTTAGCGGCAGCAGGTATTGCTTACGTCTTTCTGGGCAAAAAATTGGGAGGACGTAGCGAAAATCTGAGCTGCTATGATCAGGGTAGGATTCAGTATGAACGACTGGCAAATGAGCTAGCCTTCCTCGAAGGGATCGACCGTCTGATCCAAGGTTCTAGTCGGTATCGGATCGCACTGATGTGTGCTGAGAAAGACCCTATTGAATGTCATAGATCGTTGCTGGTGGCGCGTAAACTTTTTCAAAGTGGGATTCCGGTCAACCACATCTTGGCCAATGGCTCTTTGGAGACTCATGAGGCTCTAGAATCTCGTCTTCTTGCCCTTTGCAAACTTCCAGAGGGGGACTTGTTTAGAAGTCGGGAAGAGTTCATAGCCGAAGCCTATCTCATTCAAGGCAGGCGTGTCGCCTATCGAGATGAGAAAATGTCAAAAAATGATGAGCGGAGCGCGAGGCCATGAAGATATTTACAATAGGGTTCACGAAGAAAAGTGCAGAACAGTTCTTTAATCGTTTAAAACAGCCTGGTCTAGTTCGAGTTGTTGATGCTCGACTTAACAATACCTCACAACTGGCAGGATTCACGAAAAAGAATGACCTAGAGTTCTTCCTTCACGAGATCTGTAAGCTTGGATACATTCATTTGCCAGAATTGGCACCGACCCAAGAAATTCTTGATGCTTATAAAGCTAGTGGTGACTGGTCTAATTATGAGAGACAGTTTTTGTCGTTGATGGCCGAGCGTCGTATCGAAGATCAAGTGGATAAAAGTATTCTCGATGGAGGATGTCTGCTTTGTAGTGAAGCTACACCTGAGCACTGTCATCGTAGGCTGGTTGCTGAATATTTGCGCAGAAAATGGGGTGATGTTGAAATCGTGCATCTATGATAACTAAGAGCTGGCACTACGGATTTTTCCGATTTATGCAGCTACTCCGAGTTGCAGCAGGATTCCGGCAACACGGAGCGAAAGGGATGCCCAACTGATTTAGAAACTCCCTCACCAACAGCAGGCTCGATACAGGGATCCCCGCTTGGGCAGATCCAACACATTGACATCTTTGGGGTTGACCTTGAGCAGATGATGGGCGAGCAGGAAGCCTGTGATCGTCTGGGTTTGGCTGCCCCATGCGTACCTCGGTCGGGTCATGGAAGTATTCCGCCTACTTTTGTTCGGGAATGACCTTGGTTTGAATGTTGCACCCGTTGCTGATGACATCGCCGTACTGTTGCCCCCGCAACACTGGGCCAGTGTTTGCCGCCGTTGCTTTTGGATCCCAAGTTCCTGCGGGCAGCTAGCGTGTATGGTAGATGAAAGCTTGTTTTTGGGTCTTTCCCCGTCCCCATGCCCAGGGCTAGCACCTCTCGCCATCAGACCGACCCCCGCTTCAGCTCTGCTATCGCTCCACGACGCTTTCCCGAACAGGCCAAAGGGTTAAAGCCCCACCAACAAAAGCAACTGCAACGGCTTTACCAACTGCGCCTACCCCCCAACCGCCTGGTGACGGTGGAGTTTGCCCAACGGCTGGGATCCCTGACCCAAGAGTTGGAAGGCCGGCCCATCAGCGTTTACCTCAACCGGCGCGGCCAGGTAATCCGCGTAGGGGTGGGATCCCCTTTTGAAACCCAGATTCCCGCTTGGGAATTGCCCCGCCAGGGGGCCGAGCGCCTATCCGGGATCCGCTGCATCACCACCCAAATGGGGGAGGGGGGCCCCGGTCAAAAAGCGCTGACGGCCATGGCTTTGCAGCGTTTGGATGCCCTCATCACCCTTTCCGTGTCCAAGTCAGGAGGGCACCGACGCCGGGGAGGAGCGGCTACGGGCTTTGTTCACCGGGCCTATCTGGCCCATCTGCTGCCAGAGGGAGAGCGCCGTTGGCAGGTTTCTGAGCCTTTGCCTTTGGGGATCCTGGCAGAACAGGATCTGCAGGAGCTGGTGGCGGAGCTGGAGGATGGGTTTCGGCGCCAGTTGACCGCCCGCCAGGTGGATCTGGATCAGGATCGGGCCATCCTGGTGGGGCTGCAGGAGCCAGGCCAGAGCAGCCAGGAGCTAATGGACGTGTTGGCGGAGCTGAGCCGCCTGGTGGAGAGTGCCGGCGGACAGGTGCTGCAAGCCCTCTGGCAGAGGCGGGAAGGCCCCAATTCGGCCACGGTAATCGGATCCGGTAAGGTGCAAGAGCTGGCTCTGCTGGTCCAGGATCTGGGCGCTAACTTGGTGGTGTTCGACCGGGAACTCACCCCCAGCCAGGTGCGCACCTTGGAAGAGGCGGTGGGGGTGCGGGTGGTGGATCGCAGCGAGGTGATCTTGGATATTTTTGCCCAGCGGGCCAGAACCCGGGCCGGAAAATTGCAGGTGGAGCTGGCGCAACTGCAGTATTTGCTACCTCGCTTGGCCGGTCGAGGGCGCACCATGTCTCGGCTAGGTGGGGGCATCGGCACCCGTGGCCCGGGGGAAACCCAACTGGAAATGGAGCGGCGGGCCATCCAACGGCGCATCGGCAAGCTGCGGCAAGAAGTGGAAGAATTGCGCCACCACCGGCAGCGGCTGCGCCAACGCCGCGAGGGATCCCAAATTCCTGTGGTGGCCCTGGTGGGCTACACCAACGCCGGCAAGTCCACCCTCCTCAATGCCCTCACCCATGCCCAGGTCTACGTGGCCGACCAACTCTTTGCCACCTTGGATCCCACTACCCGGCGGCTGGAGCTGCCCGACCGGCAGGCGGTGCTGTTGACCGACACGGTGGGATTTCTAACCGAATTGCCAGACCAACTGGTGGATGCCTTTCAAGCCACCCTGGAAGAGGTGACGGAAGCCGATGCCCTACTACATGTGGTGGATCTGTCTCACCCCAACTGGGAAGGACAGATCGAGGCGGTGGAAACCTTGCTGGACAAGCTGCCCTTGGCCACTGGTCCCCGCCAGCTGGTGTTCAACAAAATCGACCGCCTCGACCCCGAATGGGTGGAAGACGTCCGCCTGCTCTACCCCAAAGCCCTGTTTGTTTCCGCCGCCACCGGCCAAAACCTGGATCAGTTGCGCCACACCCTGGCCCAGTTTGCTACAGCCCTAAGTCCTAACCTCTTCGATTGGCAGGAACCCAAGGATCCCTAAAAGCATTCCATAAGGATTTCCAAACCTGCATAGCTCATCTTCATCCGCCGTCAACATAAACATTCAGTTACAATGAGATCAGGATTGTGACCCGACTTAAAGTTAGGGAGAGAACATGGCCACCACTGCAGTTGCACCTCAAGTCTCACCTCGCCTGGCCCAGCCCCATCTGACGCTGCAAACTCTGCCCATCGGGGCCGACACCCTTGCCATTCGCTCCCAAGATTGGGATCGGGATCGATTTGACATCGAATTTGCTCTGGAAAATGGCACCACCTACAACTCCTTCTTGATTCGCGGCGAGAAGGTGGCCCTCATCGACACCTCCCACGAGAAGTTTCGCCAGTTGTACCTGGATTGCCTGCAAGGGATCCTAGATCCTGCCCAGATCGACTACCTGGTGGTCAGCCACACCGAGCCAGATCACAGCGGCTTGGTTGGGGATCTGCTGGAGCTGGCGCCCCAGATGACGGTGGTGGCCTCCAAGGTGGCGGTGCAATTTCTGGAAGATCTGGTGCATCGGCCCTTCCAGCGGCTGGTGGTGAAACAGGGAGATCGCTTGGATCTGGGCAAGGGGCATGTCCTGGAATTTATCTCTGCCCCCAACTTGCACTGGCCCGACACCATCCTCACCTACGACCACGGCACCCAGATCCTTTACACCTGCGACGTGTTTGGGATGCACTACTGCGACGATTTCGCCTGGGACGAACATCCCCACCTGTTGCAGGCCGACTTCAAGCTCTACTACGACTGCCTCATGGGGCCCAACGCCCGCTCGGTGTTGTCCGCCCTGAAGCGCATGGAAGCCTTGCCTCCCATCGCTGCCATTGCTACCGGCCACGGCCCCCTACTGCGCCATCACCTGTCCGACTGGGTGGGGCAATATCGCACCTGGAGCCTCGAGCAGGCCAAAGCCGAGCGCCTGGTGGCAGTGTTCTACCTGTCGGGATATGGCCAGGCGGAAACCTTGGCTCAAGCCATTGCCCGCGGGATCCAAAAAACCGGCATCCAGGTGGAGCTGGCAGATTTGCGGCTGGTGGATGCCCACGAGGTGCGGGAGCTGATGAGCTTGGCCGCCGGTGTGGTGATAGGCATGCCGCCCCAATCAGGGCCTGAGGCCGCCACCACTCAAGTGCTGCTGAAAACCCTTTTGGCCTCTGCCCACAGCAAGCAAGGCTTTGGTCTGTTTGAGTCGGGCGGCGAAGATGATGAGTCGGTGTACCTCTGCCGCAACACCCTGCAGGAGATCGGCGCCAAAGAGGTGTTTGCCCCCATTCTGCTTAAGCAGCCTGCCGGCGAGGCTCTGCTGCAACTGGCCGAAGAAGCAGGTACCGATCTGGGGCAGTGGCTGACGCGGGATCGCAACATTCAGCAGATGAAAGCCTTGGATGCCGACCTGGATCGCGCCCTGGGCCGCATCAGCAATGGCCTCTACATCATCACTGCCCGCAAAGGGCAAGCCACCAGCGCCATGCTTGCCTCCTGGGTGGCCCAAGCCAGCACCGATCCGCCAGGGATCAGCATTGCGGTGGCCAAGGATCGGGCCATCGAATCCTTCCTGCAGGTGGGAGATACCTTCGTGTTAAACGTGCTGCAAGAAGGCCATTACCAACCCTTGATGCGCCACTTCCTGAAGAGATTTCCACCGGGAGCCGACCGCTTTGCCGGGATCAAGACCTACCCTGCTGCCAACGGATCCCCCATCTTGGCCGATGCTTTGGCCTACCTGGAGTGCCGTGTGGTGAGCCGCCTGGAAACCAGCGATCACTGGGTGGTGTACAGCACCCTAGAAGCTGGTCGGGTCTCCAGCCCAGAGGGCCTCACCGCCATCCACCACCGCAAGGTGGGGAATCATTACTAATACTGATAGTGAGCAGTGAGAAGAGAGAAGTGAGAGATAATTTCTCACTCCCAGCCCTTCTCCCTGGGGAAGCTGGGATCCCTGTAGCGAACAGACTCACAAAAACTTCAATAGGACTGCCGATAGACCAACCCACTGGGATGTAGGAAAAAAGGGCTGTCTTCTCCCAGGCGGATCCCGATCTGCTCCAGCTGTTCCCCTTGGCGGGTCGCAGGCCCTAAGGGCAGCCCCTCTGTTCCCTGTTGAATCCTTTGGGATCCCTGCTGGGCTGGCCGATAAGGGACGTTGTTCAAACCTGAGGAAAAGGGATCCGAGGGGGCATACCTCTGTCGCCAGCGCTGGTAGGGGCTGACTTGGATCCCTGCCTTGTCCATCTGGGTTGTCGAGAGGGCAGAGGCAGGTGCTGACACCTCTGACAACTGCAGTGAAGAGGGCAGAAGGGCAACCGCCGGACATGGCTCAGCTTGTGCCCAAGCCCCCGGCGCAAAAAACAAGGCCAGAAGGCAGCCGCTCCAGCAAAAGAAGATGGCATGCCGCACGGGAAGATCCCTCCATAGGCCCAACCAGTCGCCTCTCAGGCCATTTTTCAAAGGCAGGACTGAGAGCACAGCTCCCATCTTGCCGATGCCGACTTGAAGGCCGGGTGCTCGGGATCCCCCCAGTTGAGTGATCTCGATCAGATCAGCAGACCTACTCTAGAAATGGGGTCTAAAGCCCTGCTCTACCGCTGCGCAGTTTGCCTTGGCTTAGCCAGCCAGTAGAGCAAGGAGCATGTCAAGAAACGGCGGATTTGCCAGGATGATCTGCACTGCTGACCCGTACATAGGCGTGCCAAGCCAAGTCCAGCAGGCCATCCAACACCGCTGCAGCCACTGCCGGGCCTCCTTTGCGTCCCTCGGTGCGGATGTGGGGCACCATGGAATCGGCCAGCTCCTGCTTGGCTTGCACCACGTTCACAAACCCAGCCGGCGTGGCAATGACCAGAGCAGGGGCCACCTCCTTCTCGGTAATCAGCCGTACCAAGGTGGAGAGGGCGGTCTGGGATTGGCCAATCACAAAGATCGCCTCAGGGTAGCGTTGGGCCAGGGTTTCCAAGCCCCAAGCGGAGCGGGTCTTGTCCCTTTGGGGACGGGTAATCGCTTCGCTGCCGCAGTAGATGGGGTTGGAAAAGGTGTTCTGAACAGCCCAGGCAATGCCCACCTGTACCATCGGCTCATCGACCACAATGGTGGTACGCGCTGCCAAGGCCGCCGCCCCAGCCTGTAAGGCTTCGTTACCAAAACGGATGAGGTTCAAGTACTCAAAGTCGGCAGTAGCATAAATAACCCGACGAACCACCTCATACTCAGCAGGAGAAAGCTCGTGCTTGCCCACCTCCTGGTCGATGATCATCAAACTCTCTGCATCGGTTACGTGCCACTCCATCGATCCCAGACCCCGCCCGCCGTTTATCCTCAGTAATGACAGGATTGTACCTGCAGAGGCTCCAATGGGTGGGAAAAACCATCGCTCAACCTGGGGGCCAGCCCATCCCCCGACCGCCCAGAACGTGAATGTGGAGATGAAAGACGGTTTGCCCGCCGTCTTCTCCTTCGTTGATCACCAATCGGTAGCCTTTATTTAAACCTGCCTCGGCAGCCACCCGCTGAGCGGTCAGCAGGAGATGTCCCAGCAATGCCTCATGTTCGGGCTTGGCCTGGGAAATGCCGGGGATGGGCTCTTTGGGCACCACCAAAATGTGGACAGGGGCTTGGGGGGCAATATCTTTGAAGGCCAGGGCTCTATCGTCTTCGTAAACGATTTGTGCAGGGATCTCCCTGCGAATAATCTTGCCGAAAACTGTGTCGCTCATGGGTGCTCACAAATTAGTTCTGCCCTTAGCCTACCTGCTAACCGCACATTCTCCCACCCAGGTGGCGAGAGTGGCGCTCGGCACCTACTGCTTCAGCAGCCATTCAAATTCCTGCCGCAGTGATTGAATATGCCCCACTCGCGAGACCAACAGCGCATCTCGCCCGGCATCGCGAAAACGAGAGCGCCACAAACTCACCAAATCGGGGTTGCTGCACCAAAAGCGGATAACAGCGTCGACCAACTGATCCAAGTCCCAGCCGCGCCGGGCCGGCACTTCCTCCACGGATCCCAGCAACGCATCGAGGGTGCAGGAGCTGGTACCCAGGTATTCCACCCCACAGGGCCGCTGGGCCAGCTTCTGTTGCTGATGAAAGAACTGCAGAGCAGGGGCGATGCCGATGATCTCGAAGGTGTAAACCATGTTGCTCCGCAACGCTGACGCGACTGGGCTCAGTCCTACAGAGTTTTTTGCGAAAGATCCTAAAAAGGGGGCTAGCAGTCTCAAAACCAAATCAAGGTTGGGATCCCTTCCCAACTATCCTCGATCTGATCCTGGATGTTAGGTATTGATTATACTCAACTTGGGCAAAATGCCAAGGCAAAGGACAGGCAGATCCCTGCGTGGCGAAATACTTTTGCGCCACAGAGGAAGGCTTTGCCTGATGGGCACTCCCTCGTTCAGCTCTGTGTAAATAATCTGTGCAGAAATCTGTGCAGATAAGAGGTAAAGCTGCTAGCAAACACAAGTGAGGACTGCTAGCATCCAATGGGATCTTTTGCTAATTGGCTTTAGCTACACAACTACAGCCCACTAAGGGACCACGGGATACGGTTGTATGGTCATTCTAGGCTAATTGAGACACTCCCCAAGCGTTCCGCGCCACTGCCGCGACCACCCCCAGCCCCTCTCCCAAAGGGAGAGGGGAGTTAGGAAGCAATACAACAGAATCTTTCAGTCCTGTTTAAAATGACTATAAACCTGCTTGTTTTAAACCTCGTTGGGGTCAAGCCTCGTAAACACGATTTTTGTATCCCCCAGTTTGTGAACAGGCTGTATTGTCACCTGCCTTTTCTGCAGACATTGAAGCAGACATTGAAGATTGTGACTTGAGGCAAGCAAAAGCACAGGCATCAAAAAACTGGCGTGGCCGCATTCTCCGACCGCGCCACCAGCTCAAGCCCTCTCCTCTACCCAAGTCGGTATTGCGTCTTGGGCCTTTTCTTGAGTGGGGGGGAGTTGAAACTGGATGCGCGGCTGCCCTACCCCATACGTGAGGGTGTAGCTCCACTGCAGGCAGCGCAGCCACAGACGGGGATAACGCGCTTCTAGCCAGGGCTGTAGGCGGCGCAGCAGCCTTGGGAGCCAGCCCCTCAGCACAGCAGAAGTCAAGACCAGGCCGGTATAGCTGAAGTAGGTGGGCAGCCACTGGGCAAAGCCTTTGGCCCCTACGGCCTCCCAGATCCACAGCAGCAGCCGTGGGTTTTGTAGGGCAGCTTTGATGGCCATGCGGTTAAAGGCCAGCCAGCCAGCCCGGTCTTTGATGAAATCGTCCACCACCTCCGGCGGCTCGGTGGCGAGAATGCCGAAAAAGCTGTTGAGAGTGGCATTGATGCGCTCGGGGGGCAGCACCTTGCCGGTGGGCACCATCATCCCCCGCGAGAAGAGCCAGGTGACGGCCGAGTTGCCCTGGTAGGCCCGGATCTGGGCTAAGTCCGCCGCCCTGAGCAGGTCGTGGCGCAGCGCCGTATCCAGCAGATCGCACAGGCGGGGGCAGTTGCGCACCAGGGATCCAAACCCGGTAAAGCTGAGGGGCGATTGCATGGCTGCCGCATCCCCAATAAGCAGCACCCGGTCAAACTCCGTCCCGCTGCCGCCAACAGGGTGCCGGTGCTGGCCAAATCGTCCGGGAATATAGCCGAAGGTCGCTTTTTTCCACTGCAGGCGCTCCGGGTCGCAGCGGCGGTATTCCGGCAGAATGGTGAAAAAATCTTCGTACAGTTCCAGCAGGGATCCGGGGTTTTCTGGATGCACCTGGTGGTAGTGGAACAGATAAAAGGTAAGATCTTCGCCTGGGCCGGGGAACAGCTCCCAAATGAGTTGCCGACCGCGGCTGATGTCCCCGTGGCTGGCCAGAATGTCCCCAAATTGGGGATCCCATACCCCCGGCTCAAACCCTCCTTGGATGGTGGCCCCCACCGTGGGGCAGACGCTATCAAAAGCTCGATGGCGGTAAAGCTGCTGGGCAATGGGAGAGACTGTTCCCATAGCATCCACCACAAGGCGGGATCCCAGCCGAAGCTCCTCGCCGGTGGACAAATCCTTCAAAACCAGCGTGACGCCTTGTTCGCCAACATAGGCCCGCTGAAACTCGGTGCGCTCGTAGATAGCTCCCCCGCAGGAAGTGAGGATTTGGCCACAGAGCTGCAATAGCTTTTCCGCGTCAATGGCCAGATTGAGTACCGTCGGCGTGTGCAAAACGGGAGCGCGAACCGGGCTATTGCCGTCAAAAAACTTGTTGAACCCATCCGTGTATTCCCGCAGGATCAAGCTCTCCATCTGCTCGGCGCTCAAAAGGCCCAAATCCACCAGGGTTTGCAGCTCCCGCCGGGAGATGTTCCACTCGCGGTTCATGCGGCCAAAAGGGAGTCGCTCCACCAAGGCCACGCGGTAGCCCAAGCGAGCCATGGCCGCTCCATAGATGGCTCCCAGCGCTCCTCCCACGATGGCCAGATCCCACTCCACCGGGGCCGGCTCAGGGGCAGGCTGGCGAAACAAGACCGGCTGAGCAGAGCGGTGGGCTGCGTGGCAATGTTGCACTTCTTCCCGCCAGCGCTTTTCCCACCAGTACACCCGCTGCAGGTCAAATTCTCCATTGGGGATCCGCCGAAAATACTTCACCGTTTGCGGGTAGAAAGGCTCAAGCTGATCGAAGATGGATCCCCGGTTCAGATCGATCTGGGGCAACTGCGGGTAGCGGTGGGGAAATTGGCTTTGGATGGCCTGTTCCAGCTCTCTCAGCCAGCGAGGTTGGCGGGGGAAGGGCTGCTCCGACCACTGGAACACCTTGAGATAGGTAGTGTTCAGCCCCGACCACAAGAAAAGGGCCAGCTCAGCGCCGGATCCCTGTAGGCGCAGGCCCGTGGGGGTAAGAACCTTCTGGCTGCCTTGGGGCAGGGGGATACACTCCTGTAGCCAGCGCAGCACTTGAGCACTATCGGGGCAAGGGATCTCGCGGTAGTAAAGGGAAGTAAGCACGGCGCCGAGATAAGAAACCGAGCAAATCTTTACCCATTGTGACATGAGGGGATCCCTCCCTTTGCCGATCCCAGGGATCACCCCCTACCCAGGTTTCCCCCCAGCTGCAGATCTGCAGGGGTGTTGCAATTGGTGAGCATCCTCTCAAGGGACTCCGTCCCGCTGTCGGGAACGGTCAGGGGCAGGATGGCTGTTGGCACCTGGGATAGCCAGACCTGAAAGGATCTTCCCCCCGCCTGCAAGAAACTCTCCAGGGAGCCTAGCTGCGCCAGGCGATAGAAGCCACACAGGGGTTCCCAGCCCCGCTGACTTTTGGGCAGGGCAGCCACTGTCTGAGGGGGCAGGGCAGCAAGGCGCCGTCGCCAATCCCCAAGAACCTGCTCCTGCAAGCAGGGCAGATCGCAGGCCAGCAGCAGGATCCACTCCGGGGGAGCAGCCAAGGTTTGTAGCCGCCGGATCCCCTCTTGAAAGGCCAGCAGCGGGCCTCGGTGTTGCTCCGCAATGCTGTCCCGACCACGTGGGTCTTGCCCGACCAGGGGGGGAACGTTTTCCCGCCAGAGGTGCCAACCGGGATCCACCACCGGCGCATAGCGCTCCGGCCAGGGGGTGAGGATGTAAACCGCGTCGGCGCAGGCTGCTGCCACCTGAGCCACCCGTCGCAGCAGGGGGATCCCATCCCAAAGCACCAAAGCTTTGTCGGATCCCATGCGGCGGCTGTTGCCCCCGGCCAAGATCAGAGCCACGACCGCAGGCAGGGAATCTTCAGACATTTTGGACATCCAGTTTTCCACAACGAGCAGCAGGTATTTGTGGAGGAATAGGATAGGGATCCCATCCTCTCCTCACTCTAGCCGCTATGTCTGAGCCCTCTGGTCGTCTGGTTTGGAACCACTCCACCCACATCTCAGGGTTGATCCCTGTTTTGGAACGCCTGACCCGGCAGGCGGGCATTAAAACCGTGACGCCGGGCGCTCTGTCCTGCAGCCGTGGGCGGATCCCCCAGTTGCAGTTGCGGGTTTCGGTGCCGATCCGGGGCGGGTACAAGCTGGTGGCCCGCAAGGGAAGCAGCGTGCAAGAGGTGTTTGTGGTAACGGATCTCAGCCAAACCGAGCTAGAGGCGGCTATTCTCCGCTGTTTGTAGTCAACTGTTTGTAGTCAACCGAGCCTCGTCATTGCTCCGCAACGCTGTCCCGACCCAGAACTTCGTCCTGCTGGGGCAAATGGCACATCAGTTGAGGATGAGTTAGCTATGTCTCGTGCTAGTCTCAAGCCCGCCCGTATCAGCGCTGTTTTACCCGGATCCCTGGCAGCAGAAGTGGGCATCCAACCTGGAGAGGCCCTGGTCAGCATCAACGGCGAACGCCCCCGCGATCTCATCGACTACCGCTTCCTGATCGCTGAGGAGTGTGTAAGCCTGGAGATCTTGAATAGCCAAGGGATCCCGCGCACAGTTGAGCTGGAGAAGGGAATCGACGAGGATCTGGGGCTAGAGTTTGAGACAGCCCTGTTCGATGGCCTGATCCAGTGCGCCAACGCTTGCCCCTTTTGCTTCATCGACCAACAACCTCCGGAAATGCGGGCAACGCTGCACCTCAAGGACGACGACTACCGCCTCAGCTTTCTCTACGGCAGCTACCTCACCCTCACCAACTTGCCTGCTGCCGAATGGGAGCGCATCGCTCGCCTGCGCCTTTCTCCCCTCTACGTGTCAGTGCATGCTACCGACCCGGAGCTGCGCAGCCGCTTGCTCAAAAACCCGCGGGCTGGCCTGATTTTGGAGCAGTTGGCCTGGTTTCGCCAGCATCGCTTGCAACTGCACGCACAGGTGGTGGTCTGCCCAGGCTGGAACGATGGGGATCACCTCACCCGCACACTCCTCGATTTGGCCGCCTTTCGCCGGCCCGTA
This sequence comes from Synechococcus sp. W55.2, assembly GCF_047461635.1. Lineage (NCBI taxonomy): Bacteria > Bacillati > Cyanobacteriota > Cyanophyceae > Synechococcales > Synechococcaceae > Synechococcus > Synechococcus sp. W55.2. Next base: position 15,765 of record NZ_JANSHM010000052.1, read on the forward strand.
GACGGGATCCCCACCGTCCTCTCGGCAGCAGTGGTGCCGGTGGGGTTGACGCGCTTTCGCCCCCCTGGTGATGAGCTGGTTCCTGTCGATGCGGCCAAGGCCCGAGAAGTGATCCAGCAGGTGGAAACTTTGCAGGTCGGGTTTCGGCAAACATTGGGATCCACCTTTGCCTGGCTGGCCGATGAGTGGTATTTGCTGGCGGGGTGGGAACTGCCCCCGGCAGAGCACTATGAAGATTACCCGCAGCTGGGGAACGGGGTAGGCTCCCTGCGGCTTTTCCTCAGCCAGTTCGAGCAGCTCAAACTGCCGCCTGAGCTCCCTTCTCCCCTCAAGGTTCTGTGGGTGGTGGGCAATGCCGTAGAGCAAGCCTTCCAGCCTGTGGTGGAGCAGATGAACCGCATCCGCGGGCTGCAGTTGGATCTTTTGCCTATTGCCAGCCAATTTTGGGGACAAACCCTGACGGTAACCGGGCTGCTGACGGGCCAAGATGTCTTGAATGCCTTGAAATCGGTTGAAAACTTGGCGGCCTACGATGGGCTGCTGCTACCTCAGATTGCCCTTAAGGATGGGGAGCGCTTTTTGGACGATCTGACCTGGCAAGAGGTGCAGGCCCAGGTGGGGATCCCGGTGGTGCGGGTGGACGGCGGGCCGGCAGGCTTGGTGCAGGCGGTGCAACAGCTAGAACAGGGCTATGCCTACGGCACCCTGTGTTGTTCCGCAACGCTCGGGCGAAGGGAAACTGCACCGCTGACGCGACCAAGAACAGCTTTGAGCCGAGGATCCTGAGGCGATGCAGAGGTTGCGGCGAGGATTGTTTCTGCTGCTGGGGGTGGGGCTGGGGATCCTGGCCATCACGGGCTTGGCGGCTTTCTACGTAGATCTGGCTTGGTTTGCCGAGCTGCATGCTCTGCCGGTGCTGTGGACGCGGGTAATTGCCCGCTGGGGGCTGGGCCTGGGCGCTTTCCTCTTTGCCCTGGCGGTGACGGGATCCAACATCTGCTCCTGCTGGCGGGGGGCAACCTTGACCGGGGCCTGGGTGATCGCCATAGGTTTGAGTGGCTTCTTTGCTGGGTCTCTTTCCAATCACTGGTTTACGCTGCTGCTCTGGCTGAACCAGGGGCCTGTCGGGGAGTCGGATCCGATTTTCAACCGCGATCTCAGTTTTTTTCTCTTCAGCCTGCCTTTCTGGGAGACGCTGCAGCAGTGGTGCTTCAACCTGGTGCTGCTCACCTTGGTTACCGTTGTCCTCATCTACTTGGTAGAGCTGGGGCTTTCCGAGCAACGGCTGACCTTGGCCCTCTCTCTCTATGCCCAGCGGCACCTGCTGATCTTGGGGGGATCCCTGTTTCTCATTCGCGCCTGGGGCCATTGGCTGGAGCGCTACGAGCTGCTCTATTCCACCCGCGGCGTTGTGTTTGGGGCCGGTTTTGCCGATGTGCATGCAACCTTGCCGGCCACGACCTTGATGAGCGGGGTGGCAGGCCTGACGGCGGTGGGATTCTGGGCTTTGGCCCGCCAGGGGATCCGCCTCAACCTTCCTTTCCTCAAGTCCTGGTGCCCTTCCTGGGCCAGCTCTCTCCTGGCGCCGGCCATCCTCTGGGGAGCCTACCTGGGGTTTGGGCTGCTGACCACCCAACTTTACCCCCAACTGGTGCAAACTTTCTTGGTGGCCCCCAACGAGCTGGAGCTGGAACGCCCTTACATCGAGCACAACATCCGCTTTACCCGCGCCGGTTTTGGCCTTAGCCAGGTGGAAGTGCACCCTTTCCCAGAAGAGGGATCCCTGACCTGGGAGATCCTGCAGCAGAATCAACCCATCCTGAGCAACGTGCGCCTCTGGGATGCGGATCCCCTATTGGCCACCTACCGCCAACTGCAAGAAATCCGCCCCTACTACCAATTTCCCTATGTGAATGTGGATCGCTACCGCATTGGGGGAGAATTGCGCCAAGTTATGCATGCCGCCCGCGAGCTGGACTTTGCCCAGGTGCCCCCCGCCGCCCAAACCTGGGTTAACCGGCGGTTTTTCTACACCCACGGCTATGGCCTCACCCTCAGCCCGGTGAATGTGGTGACCCCTGAAGGCCTGCCGGATTTTTTCCTATCGGATATTCCGCCGCGGGTTTCTCCCCGCTACCCTGAGGTGGCCCCCGTCTTGCGGGTGGAGCAGCCGGCCCTCTACTATGGCGAGCTGACCACCACCGATGTTTTCGTGGGCGCTGAGGCGCGGGAATTGGACTACCCTGCAGCAGAGCGCTATGTGTACAGCAGCTATCAGGGCAGCGGTGGCGTGCCCATTCCCCACCTCTGGCAGCGGTTTCTCTACGCCTGGCATTTTGGCGATCTGCGCATCCTTCTCAGCCGCGAGCTATCTTCTACCACCCGCTTTCTCTATCGCCGCCAAATCCGCGAGCGCATCCGTCGGGTGATGCCGTTTTTACTCTACGACCGGGATCCCTACCTGGTCATTCAAGGCGGCAAGCTCTACTGGTTTTTCGATGCCTATACCACCAGCAGCCGCTACCCCTACTCGGAGCACCTGCCCGGCTTTCCCTTCAACTACATCCGCAACTCGGTCAAGGCGGTGATGGACGCCTACAACGGCAGCATCGATTGGTACATTGCCGACCCTCGGGATCCCCTCATCCAAGCCTACGCCCGCATCTACCCCACCCTCTTCAAGCCTCTGGAGGCAATGCCGGAGCCGCTGCGGCAACACATCCGCTATCCCCAAGACCTCTTCCGCCTGCAAGCGCAGCAGTTTGCCACCTACCACATGACGGATCCCCGCCTCTTCTACAACCGCGAGGATCAATGGCAGATCCCCGGCCAGTTCCGCAATCGACGGCGCATTCCCATGCAGCCGCAGTATCTCATTCTCACCTTGCCGAGGGATCCCCAAGGGGTTGCAAACCACACTCCTGAGTTCGTCCTCCTCTCCCCCTATGCCCCTGTTAACAAGCAGAACATGGTGGCTTGGATAGCGGCCCGCTGCGACGGGGAAAACTACGGCAAGCTCCTGGTGTACGAGTTTTCCAAGCAACGGCTCATCTATGGCCCGGAACAGGTGGAAGCACGGGTTAATCAGGATCCCTTAATCTCCGAGCAAATTTCCCTCTGGAACCAGCATGGGTCGCGGGTGAACCTGGGCACGCTGCTGGTCATTCCTATCGAGACTTCTTTGCTCTATGTTCAGCCCCTTTACATCGAAGCAGAACAGGGCCGCTTGCCTCAGCTCACCCGGGTGATCGCTGCCTACGAAGACCGGGTGGTGATGGAACCGACTCTCGGCCAGGCCTTAGAAGCCCTCTTTCTGCCGAGGGGCAGCCGATAGAGAAAGGGATCCCCTCCTCATTTTTGAGGCAGGTAGTTGACGAAACTTAACGGATGTTTTAAGTTTAGGTTGTCAATCTTCGCGCTTCCTTAGGGAAGTTTGTTCTCATGACTACTGTTATCCAACGTCGCTCAACCAGCAACGTGTGGGAGCAGTTCTGCGAGTGGGTCACCTCCACCGA
>NZ_JANSHM010000053.1:0-19178 GCF_047461635.1 Synechococcus sp. W55.2
TCGGTGGAGGTGACCCACTCGCAGAACTGCTCCCACACGTTGCTGGTTGAGCGACGTTGGATAACAGTAGTCATGAGGACAAACTTCCCTAAGGAAGCGCGAAGATTGACAACCTAAACTTAAAACATCCGTTAAGTTTCGTCAACCACCTTTTTTGATCCTGAGAGAGGCCATGTCGCTTGTCCGCTGGATTTTAGGGATCCACACCACCACGCCCGTTTTGGGCCTGGCCCTGCTGCCGTTGGAGCCAGGGTTGGGAGAAACCCGCAGTCAGAGCTGGTGGCTGGATCGGGAGATGGCAGCGCAGTTGCACCCCTGCTTGAAAGTCTTCTTGGCCGGTCAGGCTTGGTCGCAGATAGCTGGGATCGCTGTAGCTTTGGGGCCGGGCAGCTTTACGGGCAGCCGTTTGGGGGTGAGCGTGGCCCGTCTGCTGGGCCAGCAACTGGGCATTCCCGTGTTTGGCTACTCGGCTTTGGCCGTCCTCGCCCGCCAGGTGTGGCAGGAGCAGGGATCCCCGCCCCAGCCCTTGACGGTGGCGGTGCAGATGGACGCCAAACGAGAAGAGTGGTATGGCGGCGTGTATCGGGTGACAGAAGAGGGTGTCGCTGCAGAAGTGGCCGATCGGCTCTGGGAGGAAGAGGCTTGGCAGGCAACTCTCCGACAGTGGCCGCAAGCTCTATCCGTGAATGCCGCCGATTTTGTGGATCCTGCACCTGTGGTGGCGTTGGCAGAATTGGCCCGCGCCGATTTTCGGGCCGGATTGCGCCCTCAGTGGCAGGAGGTGCTGCCCCTCTACGGTCGCCAGCCCCCGATTGATCTCAGAGGGCTGAATCGGACTCCGCCTCCCCAGCGCGAACGGAGTGCCCCATCGTCACGGTAAGATTGGGAAGTCTAAGCAACGGATCCCTCTGCTGACATGATCTCAAGCAACGATTTGCGCCCTGGCGTCTCTGTAGAAATTGACGGAGCTCCCTACAAGGTGATCGAGTTCCTGCATGTGAAACCCGGCAAGGGGGCAGCCTTTGTGCGCACTAAGCTCAAAAACATGCAGACTGGCAACGTTGTGGAGAAAACCTTCCGCGCCGGTGAAACCCTGCCCGCAGCCACCATCGAAAAAGTCGAGATGCAGTATCTCTACGCGGAAGGGAACAACTTGGTGTTTATGGACATGGAGACCTATGAGCAGGCTCCAATTACCGCCGCCCAAATTGGCTCCGCCGTGAAATATCTGAAAGAAAACATGCAAGTGTCAATCTTGCGCTGGAATGGGCAGGTGATCGATGTGGAGCTGCCCAACACCGTTGTTCTGGAAGTGGTGGAAACAGATCCAGGGGTGAAAGGAGATACCGCCACTGGGGGAACCAAGCCGGCCAAGCTGGAGACCGGTGCTGAGATCCAGGTGCCTTTGTTCATCAAGGTTGGAGAACGGATTCGGGTCGATACCCGCACCGACACCTATCTGGGCCGGGAGTGAGTTCTCCCTCTCCTTTTCGGTTATGGATTTCTGTTGTGGACAGGTGATGCATCAGGAGTGAACCTTCCCTTGGATGTTGTCAATTGGCAGGAAATTCGTCTTCTCCTGGCCGCTCTGCAAGAGAGCGATGTTACCGAGCTAACTCTGGAGTTCAAAGATTTTCGCCTCACCTTGCGCAAAGGGATCCCGACTGAGCTCTCCTCCACCCCCGCCAGTCCGGTTATTGTCTCCTCTGCGCCTCCTCCTGCTTCTGCAGAAGCGCCCCCTCCTCCCACTGCTCCCAAATCCACCCCCAGCCATTGGATAGACGTGACGTCACCAATGGTGGGCACTTTCTACAGCGCCCCAGCTCCAGGTGAACCTGACTTTGTGCGGGTTGGCCAACGGGTGAACAAGGGCCAAACCCTGTGCATCATCGAGGCCATGAAGCTGATGAACGAGATCGAGGCCGAAGCGGCAGGCGTGGTGACCGAGATTTTGGTGAGCAATGGGCAATCGGTGGAGTTTGGGCAGGTGTTGATGCGGTTGGATCCCACAGCTTGATGGGCAAGGGGGTAAACCGGATTTTGGCAACCCAATCTCCCTTGCCTGTGTATACACCAGAGTTGAATCGGATTGAGGGGATGTGGTCGGTGTTGAAGCGCTGTATCCGGCAGTTTTCCAGAGCCGGGAAGTATGGGATGGAGCAAAGGGTACAGACCGCTTTGCTACTCATCAATCCATTCAATCTATCCTGCTGGGAGAAAAGTTGGGGGTGACAGCCTGGGAAACCCTCTCAGACCAATTTGACCGGTCTGCGCGCCCCTTTCACAGCCCTACCTGTGCCCCAGTTGCCGATGGCTCCCAGCTGAGGTTAAGAGAAGCCCATAGCCCCCCGGCCCCTCATTGACTATGATGCGGGCGTGAGGTGTGAATAAGTACCTAAACAATGGCAACCCAACGCATTTGCTTTGCTCAAGTCTCAGATGTCCACCTGATGCCCGAGACGGGGTGCCGCTGTTGGTGGATGTCCGATTCCCCCCGCCGCCAGTTGGAAGCCGCCGTTGCCCATCTCAACCAGGTGCCCGATCTGCACTTCGTGGTGTTTACCGGGGATTTGGTGGATCAAGCGGATCCGGAGAGCTTTCAATCTTTCCAGGAGATTGTTGCCCAACTGCGGGTGCCCTATTACCTCAGCCTGGGCAACCACGATATCGACACCCTGAGGAGAAAGGGACGCTTTAACCGAGATCAGTTTATCCGTTGGTGCCAAAGCCAATTTCCCCTGTCCCTGGCTCCCACTGGTTACGTCGATTACAGCCTTTCCCCTCTGCCCGGGATCCGCTTGATTGCCCTCGACGCCAGCCTGGGACGCTTCCCTTTGCCTCAGGGCGTGCTCCGCCCCTCCCAACTGCACTGGCTGGGCGAACATCTGCAAACGGTGCCGGAAGAATGGCTGATCCTGCTGATCCATCAGCCGCCCTTCATTGCTCCCACTCAAATGGACGCGGTTTTGTTTCGCAAGTACCGGCTCCTCAGCGAACCAGCCTCGGCGCTACACGCTCTCTTGGCCCGTCACGGACGGGTGGTGGCGGTGCTGAGTGGCCACCTGCATGTGCCGAAGGTGTATGTCCGCGATGGGATCCCCTACCTGACAGCACCTCCTCTGGTGGGGCCGGTTTCGGCTCTGCGGGTGTTTGAGCTGGAGGTGAACCCACGGCGAGGGGTGTTGCGCTACCACTGGGTTAAGTTGCCGGCATTGGATCCCAGCCCCCTCTGGCACGGCTTGGTGATGGGGATCCGACGGGATCGCTGGGGACAAATCCCTCTCCGGGCCAAGGGATCCCGCTCTCTCCCTCTGCCCGCTGCCGCCTGGTAATCAAAACCCCTAAAGCTTGACCGAATTAGTGTAGATTAAAAGAAGCAAAAATCGTCGAGTTCGGTGTCTTCCCCCTATGACAGCAAGCCTTTCTCCTTCTAGCCGCTGGGAGCTGGCGGCTCAAGCGCTGCGGGAGCAGTATCAACCTCAAGTGGCGTCCCTGAGCGAACGGTTTGAGCCTTTGTCGGCAAGCGACCTGCTCACCTGGGCGGTTGAAGAATTTGGAGATGGGCTGGTGCTGGCCTGTAGCTTTGGCCCGGAAGACCTAGTGCTGATCGATCTGCTCACGGCGATTAACCCCCGTGTTCGCGCTTTTTTTCTGGACACCGATTTTCACTTCCCGGAAACCCTACAACTGCGGGAGCAGGTGTTGGCGCGCTACCCCCACTTGCAACTGCAGATCTTCAAGCCCTTGCTTACCCCGGAAGAGCAGGCAGCTCAATACGGGCCAGAACTGTATCGCTCTAACCCCGACCTCTGCTGCAACATCCGCAAGGTGGAACCCTTGAATCGTGCCCTGGCCGGTTGCACCACTTGGATCACAGGGATGCGCCGGGAACAATCCCCCACCCGCGCCGATATCGGCAAGGTGCAGTGGGACGGCAAGCGCAACCGCCTCAAACTCAACCCGCTGGCTGACTGGACAAATGGCCAAGTTTGGAAATACATCCTTGACCACGGGATCCCTTACAACCCCCTGCACGATCGCCACTACCCTAGTATCGGCTGCCTCCACTGCACTGCGCCTGTTGAGCCAGGGGCGGATCCCCGCTCTGGACGCTGGAAGGGCACAAGCAAAACCGAATGCGGCCTGCATACCTAACCCATGACTGCTTCCTCCATCCTTGAGGTGGCTCAGTTTGAAATTACCCCCGGCTCTGAAGCCGCCTTTGAAGCCGCCATCGCTCAAGCTTTCATCTATTTGCAGCAGACCGACGGCTACCAAGGGCACCAACTGCAGCGCTGTCTGGAGCACCCTCAGCAATACCTACTGCTCGTTCAGTGGGGATCCCTAGAGGCCCATCTGGTCAACTTTCGCCAATCGGAAAACTTTGTCCGCTGGCGTGCCCTCATCGGGCCCTACTTTGCTCGCCCACCCCAGGTGTTGCACTACCAGTTGCTGACCGGATCCCCTTTTTGATTTGAAATAGGGCACCTGTCCACTCTCCACCTAGGTTGACCCCAATGGGACAGGTTAAGATGTGATATTATTTGTTTCCGGCCTTCAGGCAGATGCACAGCGGCATCGCTCGTAGGGGCTGTTAACTCAGTGGTAGAGTACCACCTTGACACGGTGGGAGCCGCTGGTTCAATTCCAGCACAGCCCATGTCTTTGGCAGAAGCTGACAAAGGTTTGCTCCAGGATCAGGTTACAGTGCTGAGCCTAGCCCTCCCCTGCAGATCCTGTGAAACTGGGGATTCCTCGCCGCCACGGACTCTATTGGTAGATGTTGGCCGCTTTTAACATGTGGTAGGTGATCAGCAATTGAGTCAAAGCCAGGGGATAGCTCTGGAGCAGCTCGCCGGTGGTGCCGATCAATTGGCCGATATTGGGGTTTCCCTCTAAGCTACAGAACTTGCCCAGGTAAGGGATTTCGTTGCAGAGCATCCGCTCCAGCTCAATCACTTGGCTGGCCGTAGCATGGGCATCAATCTGCAAAACATCGACGGGCTTGCCCATATCCCGATCCAAATCCAAACGAATGGCAGAGCTAAGGTGATTGTCGCGGGCATTGAGGATTTGCCAAAAATCTGGGTGAGGAATGGTGGGGCGCAGCACCAGGCGCGCATTCAGCAATACCTCGTCTTGGTTGGATCCCTCTTGCGGCGGGTAAAAGGTGACCACTACATCGGCCCATTGGCGCTGTGGACGAATAAAAGCCTCTGAGTCGGGTTCGCGCTTTTTGAGCTCTTCTCGCACTTGCTCTTCTGTGTATCCGCGCTTGCGGGTGTCTCGCTTAATCTTCCAGAGGGCGCGTAGATGTTCGGGAGGGGCCAAATAAACCTTGACATCGTAGCTATCCCGCATACCACGGGTAAAGTAGCCCAGCAGCCCTTCGACAATCACGTATTTGTTGGGCTTGACATACTCTGGCGGGTCAAAGGTGCCGGTGCTGTGGTTATAGACGGGCTTTAGGATCGGCTGGCCGGTGCGCAAGAGCGTCAGGTGCTGCTGAACGATATCCAGGTAGTTGCAGTCGGGATGGAGGGCTGTAATCCCCAGTTCAGCGCGTTGTTTGCGGTCGTAGCGGTGGTAGTCGTCGGTGCAGATGACAGTGACGTTTTCTTCCCCCAAGACTTGGGCAATGCCACGGGTGAGGGTGGTTTTTCCAGCAGCACTATCACCAACAATACCCAGAATAATCGGGCGCTGAGCCACGGATCCCTCTCCTGAATCGTGAACTTGGGGCGGAGAACTCCCAACAACACCGGCCAAACTCAACTTCGTTTCGACCTGCGGATGGCCCCGATCAGAGAACAGGGATTGTCGGTCAGCAAACGAAGTTAAGCAAGCATTATCGGCTCTGGAGGGTATTGGGGCAAGAGAACGTTACAGCTTTTTTCAGCGGAGCCCTATGGATCCCTATACTGGAGTAGAAGCACTGGAAGGCATCAAAGCAGCAAGGGTAGCATTAGGTCAGACCGCTAGAGGGGGAAGCAACCGATGGGATTGTTCGATCGGGTCAGCCGAATCATTAGATCCAATATCAATGCGCTGATCAGCAGCGCCGAGGATCCGGAGAAAATCCTGAACCAGACCATTCAGGACATGTCTGAGGATCACTACCAGATGCGGCAAGCGGTTGCCCAGGCCATTGCTGCCCAGAAGCGGATAGAGCGGCAGTATGAGCAAGCACAGCAGAGTGTTGATGAGTGGCAAAGACGCGCCGAGTTGGCCCTGCGCAACAACAACGAAGCTTTGGCTCGGGAAGCGCTGGTGCGCAAGAAAACTTTTGCCGAGACTGCCCAAAGCCTGAAGCGGCAGTTGGATGAGCAGACTAAGCAGGTGGAGATCCTGAAGTCCAACATGACCAAGCTGGAGAGCAAGATCGCTGAGGCCAAGACCAAAAAGGACATGCTCATCGCTCGCGCCCGCGCCGCCAAGGCTTCTCAACAAATCAACCAGGTCATCGGGCGGGTGGACGCCACAAGCGCCTTTGCCGCTTTTGAGCGCATGGAGGAGAAGGTGAACTCCCTGGAGGCCCAGTCGGCGGCAGTGGCAGAGCTGGCGGTGGACAATTTGGAAAACCAGTTTGCCGCTTTGGAGGCGGGTGGCTCGGATGTAGATCACGAGCTGCTGATGCTCAAGGCGTCGATCCAGGGTCAGTTGCCCTCTGGGGAGGCGAAGTCCTCAGGCCAACCTTCCACCGCAAGTGAGAGCGAGGTCGATCTGGAGTTGGAAAATTTGCGCAAGGAGATTGACCAGCTCTAACAGGCGGAATGTCGCTCTCCTCCGACTCTCAAGGCTTGCCGGGCTGAGTTTGGGCCGGGGGGTGGTAAGCTAACCAACAAGAACTCTGACAGCCCTTCTGCCGACCAGCAGGGCAAAGTCTGTCAGTAAAGCGTTCCACCTCGAGTGGCAGGGATCCCCAGAGGGTAATCAACCTGCGAAAGGGTCACAGCCTGCTTACGGCAGGGCTGGGGTTAGTTTGCCTACGGTTTTGTGAGAGAACAAACAGCGATGACAACAGCAAGTATCAAGCCTCTCTTGGATGCCAAGCAACTGTTGCAGGCTTATGCGTCTGGCCAACGGGATTTTTCGGGCTCCAACCTGAGTGGAGCGCAGTTGAGTGGCGCGAATTTGAAGGGCATTATCCTACGGGATGCCGACTTGAGTGGGGCAGATTTGCGCGAGGCGGATTTGTCGGGAGCAGATCTCTCGGGAGCCGACCTGCGCGGAGCCAAGCTGCGACGGGTGAACCTGATTGGGGCTAAGTTGGTGAAGGCAGATTTGCGGGGGGCCAACCTCTACCGGGCCAAATTGCTCAGGGCCGACCTCAGCGAAGCCGAGCTGAACCGAGCCGATCTGCGGATTGGGGCCGATCTGCGCGGAGCCATCATCACCAACACCCATTTTCGCGGTGCCCTCTACGACGAGTACACCAAGTTCCCGGATGGCTTTAACCCCACAGAGATGGGCATGTAGCCGGGGCTTCGCTCAGGGGATCAGGTTCTGCCACAGTTGGGCCATGCCTTCGGCAGCCGCTACAAAGGGCGGGTTGTGCAGGTCGGGCTTGTTGTAGCGCAAGGGATCCCCTGCCAGATCGGTGACGCTCCCCCCGGCTTGCTCCACCAGGCACTGGGCAGCGGCAGTATCCCACTCCATGGTGGGGCCGAAGCGAGGGTAGAGATGGGCGGACCCTTCGGCCACGAGGCAAAACTTGAGGGCGCTGCCCACCGGCTGAACCTCAAGGGATCCGTGGCGACGCCGCAGCCGTTCCAGAAACTGCTCCGTTTCCCAGTCCCTGTGGGAGCGGCTGGCCACCACCTGCCAAGGGGCCTGGGCGGGCGGGCGGGCCCAGATGCGCTCATCGCCTTTGTAGGCCCCCAGCTTTTGGGCAGCTTTGTAGGTGAGGCCGAGAGCTGGGGCGTGGACAGCTCCCAAGATGGGGATCCCCACCTCGACAAGGGCAATGTTGACGGTGAACTGGCCGCTGCCTTCGATAAACTCGCGCGTGCCATCCAAGGGATCCACCAGCCAAAACCGCTCCCACTGTTGCCGCTCTGGGTAAGGGATCCCGCCCGATTCTTCCGAGAGCACCGGGATCCCTGGGGTCAACTCTTGCAGGCCTTGCAGGATCAGGTGGTGGGAGGCCAGATCCGCCTCTGTAAGGGGAGAGGCATCCGCCTTGGCCCTTACCTGAAGCTGCTCCTGTCTGTAGATGGGCAAAATAGCCTGTCCTGCCGCCTCCGCCAGCCGACTTACCTTGGGCAAGAGAGCGGCCAGATCCTGAGCTTGCATAGGATCCCTCGCAGAGTTAGCAACGCACCGGAATGCCGTGGGCGGCCAAGTCGGCTTTGATCTGCGCAATCGTCAGCCGGCCATAGTGGAGCAGCGAGGCCAATAGAGCCGCTTCCGCCCCTCCCTCCTGCAGAGCTTGGCGGATATGAGCACACTCCCCTGCTCCTCCTGAGGCAATCACCGGCACCGACACCGCCTCGGCCACCCGCCGGGTTAGCTCCAGGTCATAGCCGGCCTGGGTGCCGTCGGCGTCCATGCTGGTGAGCAAAATCTCCCCTGCCCCCCGCTCGGCCACGCTTTTGGCCCACTCCACCGCGTCCAGGCCCGTCGGCTGCCGCCCCCCGCGCACGTATACCTCCCATCCCCCTCCCTGCGGCTTGGCGCGAGCATCAATGGCCACCACAATGCATTGGGATCCAAACCAGCGGCTGGCCTGAGCCACGAGATCAGGATCCCGAACCGCTGCCGAGTTGAGGCTGACCTTGTCCGCCCCGGCCCGCAGCAGTTGTCGGATCCCCTCCAGATCGCGGATCCCCCCTCCCACCGTGAGGGGAATGAACACCTGCTCTGCGGTGCGCCGCACCACCTCCAGCAAGATCTCCCGCTCTTCGTGGGTGGCGGTGATGTCCAAAAAGACCAGCTCATCGGCTCCTGCCTGATCGTAAGCCTGGGCCAGCTCTACCGGATCCCCGGCATCCCGCAATTGCACAAACTGGATCCCTTTCACCACCCGCCCTGCCGCCACATCCAGACAGGGAATGATCCGTTTGGCCAACATCGCTCTCTCCCAAGGACTCCATACCGCTAACGCGAACAGAGGGGAACAACTGGGGATCGTTTTAGCCGAAGCTGATGACCAGGAAGGGTTCTTGAAACTTGGCCCCAGTCACCTGCCGACCTGCCAAGCTGGGGGGCAAGAACAAATTGCGCCGCTGATCCCCGGCGGTAATGGTCAGCTCCGGGCCTGACTGGCTCAGCTCGATTTGGGCCTTGCTGAAGCCGGGAATAAACAGCTTGACTGTACGGGCTCCCTCGTCGATGGCCACGGGCGGCGGCACATCCGGCACAGCGAACATCCCTCCTACTGCCGCTTCCAAAGCCGACCAATCGGATCCCTGACGCAGGGGGAGTGTTCGTAGTGTCAGCGGGAAAAAATCGGCGGCCGAGACCTCTCCCGGAGCCAGAGGGGTAACCCAGAGGCCACCCACCGTCAGCCCCACCATCTGAGCACTCCCCCAAAGGTAACGGGCGGTTTGCACGGCCATCGGGTCAGGGGTGGTCACCAGGTGGGCCAACACGCGGCGCGGATTGGCAATAGCCTGTCGTCCCTGCTCCAAAAGGTTGGTCATGCCCCCCAACCGCTCTGGCAGATCCTCCAGGGAGGAAAATTCCACGGTGCTTACCGAACGCAACAAGGGCTCGGCAAAGGGTCGCAGGGTTTTGGCCAAGTCGGATCCCAAAAAAGCTTGGGAGGCTCGCCGCCAGTACCAACTGGCCACCTCCGGGATCCCAAAAGCTCGCAAGGTGGTCAGATCCCCTGGCCCATCGTAGAGAATGCAGTCGTATTGGCCGCTGGCATCGTAACGGCGCAGAGCTTCCAGGGCCAGGGCCTGATCCATGCCCGGCAACACCCCCAGTTCCTGGCCGTAGATCTCCCGGAAAAAGGGGGTGCGCACGTATCGGGCTTCCAGCTCTTTGGCCGCCGTCCAGAACTGCTCCAGCAGCTGGGTTGTCCGCAACTGCACCACGCTCAAGTTGGCAGCAATGGTCACCGGCTCGCCGGAAAGCGGGATCCCGCCCAAAAGCATTTCCAGCCCCGGCCCCGCCTGATGGCCCACCAACAGCACCCGCCGCCCCTGCTGGGCTGCGGCCCGAGCTGCCGCCACGGCCAAGGTGCTCCGACCTGTGCCCCCCTTGCCCAGAAAGGTGAGAATTTGGCTCATTCCCGCTCCTCCCGATTCCGCTCTCCCGCCTCTCCGTAGATATCGATGTACAGAGATTGACCTGCCAACTGAGCTGCGGCCATCATCACCTGTCGAATCGCTTGCAGGGTGCGCCCGCCCCGCCCGAATACCCGCCCCCGATCCTTCGGGTCAAAGGCCAGCCGCAGCCATACCTTTCGCCCGCCACAGGTGGTTTCCACATCCATTTGAAGAGAGGCGCTGCTGAGCAGCGGTTCGATCAAAAGATGGGCGAGAGCCTTGTAGTCTGGCATAGAGAGCTAGACGACAGGAGGGAACAACTGGCCAAGCCAAGCTTAGCCGACCCTAGGCCTCAACCGCTTCCTCAACCTGAGGCTTTTCAACTTCAGCTTCTGGAGGACTTAATTCTGCCGCTGCTGTCTCAGTGGCAGCTTCGCTCAATTCAGACTCGGGAACATCGGCGACCTCAGCCTCGGCCACGGATTCTGTTGCAGGGGCCTCTTCTGCCGCCTCAGGGATCCCAGCTTCAGGCTTGGCCATGGCCGGGATGCGAATCGAGGCAACCACTCCCCCTTCCCCTGCTTTCAACATCTCGTAGATGCCGGCCTTTTTGAGGAGACTGTCCACGGTCTCTGTGGGCTGAGCGCCACAACGCAACCACTTCAGCAAGCCTGCCGTTTGCAAAACCGTCTCCTTGGTGCGCGGGTTATAGTAACCCAGTTCCTCTAGCGGACGGGCTTCACGGCGGCTTTTACTTTCAATGGCGATGATGCGATAGCTGGGTTGCCGCTTTTTTCCGTAGCGCTTGAGCCGCAATTTGACCATGGGGTATCCACTCCTTGGGGGACGCTCCGCAAGCTGTAAAGATCCAAAAAATCCAAAAAAGAGTTCGCCTAGACCCGCCAAGCCTGCTGAAGCTCCAGAGCCTCGCTCCGAGCCTTTGGCGTTTGGCCGGTAGACACAGGCTTTTTATTTTAAGCGATTTTCTGCTTGACTGGAACTTGACTGGAAAATGTCCGACCCCGGTTTGGAAGGCAACCTTCATGGCAGAGTTGAAGAGAAAACCCTACACTCAGCAGCAACTCCCATGATCAACTACGCCGATTTGACAGACGAGCAGCGCCAGCTCTACCTCAAGGCCCTGATCGCGGTGGCCCGAGTAGATGGCCAGTTGGACGAAGAAGAAACCTCTTTCTTCATGCAAATCGCAGAAGGGGTAGGCATCGAAGCGCCACTGGCCCAAACCTATCTGGCCGATGAAGCAGGTGCACCTTTGGATATCAGCGGGATCCCGCCCATGCGCAATGCGGCAGGGGCCTTGATCCTGCGGGATTTGGCAGCAATGGCGGTGGTGAATAGCCAGCTGGTGGAAAAAGAAGAGGAGCTAATTTTCGAGATCGGCAAAGCCATGCAGTTCAGCGCTGAGGAGATCAACGAGTTTATCGACTGGGCCTTCATGGGACTGCAGTGGCAACTCAAAAGCGCATCTCTGCTGGAGCGCTATACCCAGCCCTCCCCCCAACCTTCTGAATGACCTGGGGTACTAGATAGCATCACAACGGCCAGCCCCCGCTGCAGATATTGACAGCCCAGTTTGGCGTTCCCCTGAGCCAAGCAAGGGGAGACTTTCA
The DNA here is from genome assembly GCF_047461635.1 of Synechococcus sp. W55.2. Lineage (NCBI taxonomy): Bacteria > Bacillati > Cyanobacteriota > Cyanophyceae > Synechococcales > Synechococcaceae > Synechococcus > Synechococcus sp. W55.2. Next base: position 11,849 of record NZ_JANSHM010000053.1, read on the forward strand.
TCAAGTTAAATCTGGCCATCGAGACTTAGCTGATAAAGCGATCCAGAGCCCGCTGCAACTCCTCCAGCTCCACTTCGATATTGCCGGTCTCGATGGCATGGCGGATGCAGTGGCGAATGTGATCGTCCAAAATCAGCCGCGCCACCCGATCCAGCGCTCCCTTGACGGCGGCAATTTGCAGCAGCACATCTGGACAGGGCTGATCCTGCTCGATCATGGAGCGGATCCCACGCACATGCCCTTCGATGCGAGCCAAGCGGTTGGTCAACTTGCGCCGAGACTGGGGATCATGATGGTGAGGCTGGGCCCGCCCAGGCAGCGGCGGCTTTTCCAGCGCCAGCTCCCACTCCTCCTCCCAATCGGGTTCTGAAGGGAGCGGCGGAACGGAATGAGATCGAAGTGGGGGAACGGGATCCGACATGAGAAGGGCAAAAGACTGCTTGCATGATACTGCCTGGTTTTCCCCGGGAACGATGGGGTACTCTACAATAGGAAAAGATGTGAAATTTTGTAAAACCTCTCATACTTTGGCTCCATGACCTCTGTGCTCTCCCCCTTTGGCCCTGTAGAAGCGGATCTGGAGCGTTTACGCCAGAACCTAACGCGGTTGGTGAGTGCCAAGCACCCCATTCTGGCCATGGCTGCCGAACATCTGTTTTCGGCGGGGGGGAAAGGGATCCGGCCAGCCATCGTGCTCCTCATTGCCCGCGCCACCACCCCAGATGGAGAGATCACTCCCCGTCATTGGCGCTTGGCAGAGATCACCGAGATGATCCACACGGCCAGCCTGGTTCACGACGATGTCATCGACGCTGCCGATGTGCGACGGGGCATCGATACGGTGAATACCCTCTTCGACAATCGGATAGCCGTGCTGGCGGGGGATTACCTCTTCGGCCAAGCTGCTTGGTACTTGGCCAATCTGGACAACCTGGAGGTAGTGAAGCTCCTTTCCAAAGTAATCATGGATTTGCCGGAGGGAGAGGTGCGCCAGAGCCTCACCCGCTTCGACCCGGATGTGTCGATGGAAGACTACCTGGCCAAGAGCTTCTACAAAACAGCCTCCCTCATATCCGGCAGTTCCAAGGCTGCTGGCCTGCTGAGCGGGGTTAGCGAGGAAGTGGCAGATCGCCTGTTCGATTTTGGGCGGGATCTGGGCATTGCTTTTCAGATTGTCGACGATCTGCTGGATTTCACCGCTTCGGCAGAGACGCTTGGCAAGCCTGTGGGATCCGACCTCATCCAGGGCAACCTCACTGCACCCGTTCTGTTTGCCCTAGAGGAATTTCCCCAGATGCGAGAGCTCATTCTCAGGGAGCTGTCCAACCCGCAAGACCTGAAGCAGGCCCTGGAGTGGGTGTATCAAAGCGAAGGGATCCCACGCTCTCGTCAGTTGGCCCGCGACTACGCCCAGCGGGCTGCCGAAGCGCTGTATAGCCTGCCGGACTCTGCGGCGCGTCGTGCTTTGTTTCAGATGGTGGACTATGTGCTGGAGCGGCTGCACTGAGCAGTCCCGACAGGGTCAAGCTGGCTTTCTACCGGGCTGTGTTGCCCAACACTTGGGCCTCTGGAAGAAGCTCAGGATATTTTGGCGGGGCGAAAAAGTGTAGGCGATTTGGGGGCCAAAAGCGAAAAATGGTGTTGCCGATGATGTTTTCTTCCGGCAAGAAACCCCACACATGGGAGTCTTGGCTGTCGTTGCGGTTATCCCCCATCACAAAATAGGAGCGGGGAGGAACCACGAATTCGGATCCCTGATTGGGAACTCCAGGACAGCGCTCGCCAGGGCAAGAATAGTCGGGGGGGGCATAGATGTAGTCTTCCCGCAGCGGGATCCCGTTGATGATGACCTCACCGTTGGCGATGCGAATGCGATCTCCCGGCAGGCCGATCACCCGCTTGATGTAGGCCCCGTCGAAGTTCAGTTTGGCGGGAGGGTTGAAAACAATAATATCGCCTCGTCTGGGCGAACCAAAGCGGTAGCTGACCTTTTCCACCACCAGCCGATCCCCTTCTTCCAGAGTGGGCAGCATCGAATCGGAGGGGATCCAACGCGCCTCTGCCACAAAGGTGCGAATGCCGAAGGCCAGCAACAGAGCCAGCACCACCGTCAGAAGGTTTTCCCGTTGCGCCTGCCACCAGCTGCGGGATCCCGAGCTGGCAGGGGTTTCCCCTGATGGCAACTGGGGCTTGGGCAGAGGAGTTGGATCTTTTGACGGCATGGAAGCTAACGAACAAGACTTCACGATCTCAAGATTACCGCACCCAATCCAGGGCAGCAGAATGGGAGGCCCTCCCATTAAACCCCTGCCAGAGAGACGAATAGCCGGCAATAGCATAGGATGGGTATTTTGGTGTACCGTACTCGCGACTGTTAGCCCCTATGACGATTTCAACAGAAGAGCGCCTAGAGCGAGTCGAGCGCCTGGTCGAGGCCAATAGCCAAGCAATAGCTCGTCTCACCCAACAACAAGAGGAAGTTTTGAGGCGGATCGATCGGCTCTCAGGGGATAGCGAAAAACTCTCGGAGCGGATTGAAAAGCTCTCGGGCGATGTCGAAAAGCTCTCGGGCGATGTCGAAAAGCTCTCAGGTGATGTCGAAAAGCTCACTTTTAAGTTCGACACCTCACAAACCATCGGGGAACGGCTGGAACGTCTAGCCACCAGCCTGATTGCCGGTGCCACCATCAGCATCATTGCCGGAGTGATTTTGGTGCTGCTGCGGGAGGGATCCCGTTGAAGGGATGTTGCTCGGGGCTGGTTTTGGGGGGTCAACTGCCGGAATTGAGTTTTTCCCAGTCCTGCTGGTGGATGGCGATCATCTGGGCTTGGGCTTGAATAGCTGCCAACACCTCCGTCATCAGGGGCCAGTCGCTCCGCGGCGGACTGGGGTACTGCTTAAGCTTGTCAACTGTGTTGCTGAGAGCACTTTGCAATTGTTGCAGCAGTTGATAGGTCTGTTGGGCCAAAGCTAGGGTCTCAGAGACGCGGAGGTTATTCTGGCCTTGTTGATATTTCTGGAGAGCTTCCCCTCGCAGGATGCTCAAGATGGCCCCTTCTCTAGAGGCGGCAGTCTGGCCACTTTTGGAGCGCTGCGGTATGATGCGCAACTGCAACACCAGTGGCTCCCCCCGGTACATCCGCTCCACCTCTGCCTGCTGCGGCTCCCCGATCAACTCCGGATCCAGCGCCATCATCCGCTTCATGGCGGTGATCAACTTCGCTCGTATGGACTCGGAGAGATCTTTGAACAGATCCCGCAAAATCCCCTGCTGGCGGTAGCGCACTCGACAAGAAGGCCCCTCTTGAGGTTCCACGAAAATTTGCTCGGCTTTCTCATCCAAAGCCCGCCGCAGCATCGAGTTGAGCAACTGCTGTACCGTCTCTTCCGATTCGTCGGCGGGTACGGGCGGAGCGGTTGGTCGGGCGGACGGAGGCTGGGTTGGAGTCAACTGCGTGGGGGGCCCCGCCGCAGGAGCAGGAACCTCCCGAGTCACCCGGTTGGCTTGGGCCTGGAGGCGCAGCCGCTCCACCTCTGCCGGGTCGGGAGGATGGCTGAAGTAGTAGGCAATCAAATCCTGCTGCTGCTGAGCGGTGAGAGGGATTGGCTGGACGGAAATCTGGGAATAGGCCAGCATTTTGCTCACATAGTCCAACGCCGCCAAATCCTGGGGATCCACCATGCCCAAGATGAGGCTGTCGGTATCCAGGGCCAAGGGGACGACTTGGTAGTAAATGCAGATCTCCACCGGCAAGTACTGGGCAATTAAGGCCGGCACTCGCGCCCGGTCAACAATGGAGTGTTGTCCCACCGCCAGAGAGGCATCTGGATCAGTCATGGCAAGCCCGGAGTGGATCCCGCACAGGCGAGACGTCGCTACTCGATCATAGAGTAAAGCCTACACCCTCGCGGCCTGAGGCCCATGGCATCCTGGCTCATCTGACCGGCGTAAATTGAATAATGTAATACTAGGGGTATTCTCCTCTACACCCAAAGCAGTAAAGCCTTGTTAAGTCTTGGAGTTAACATCGACCACATTGCCACCCTTCGACAGGCACGCCGCACGGTGGAGCCAGATCCGGTAGCGGCAGCGGTGATTGCCGAGCTGGCGGGGGCAGATGGCATTACGGTGCACTTGCGCGAGGATCGCCGTCACATTCAAGATCGGGATGTGCGGCTGTTGCGGCAAACTGTGCGCACCCACCTCAACTTAGAGATGGCAGCCACCGAGGAGATGGTGGCGATTGCCCTGGAGATTAAGCCTGACTACGTCACTTTGGTTCCTGAGCGGCGGGAGGAAATCACCACCGAAGGTGGGTTGGATGTGGCGGGGCAGGTGTCGCGCCTCAGGGATGTGGTCGGCCAACTGCAGGGATCCGGCATTCCCGTCAGCTTGTTTATCGACCCAGATCCGACCCAAATTGCCGCTGCTGCCCAAGTGGGAGCCCGCTGGGTGGAGCTCCACACGGGGCGCTATGCAGAAGCCTCATCCGCAGCTCAGCGGCAGGTGGAACTTGACCACCTGGAAAAGGCCAGCCAACAGGCCCTTCAACTGGGCTTGCGGGTGAATGCGGGACATGGTCTTACCTACTGGAATGTCGGCCCAGTGGCGCGGATCCCTGGCATGGAGGAGCTGAACATCGGCCACAGCATTATCAGTCGAGCGGTGCTGGTGGGGCTGGATCGGGCGGTGCGAGAGATGCGTCAGGCGATGGGACTAAGCTGAGGAGCAGGCCCGGCATGAACTCGGAATACTACGGCTACGAAAACTACGTTCTGGATCAGGCGGAGATTGAGCGCCTGTTGGATCTGCTGCCAGCCAGTATGCGGGAGAGTGTGAAGATCTTGCCCGCCTCGGAACGGCAAACGGTGGTGATCAAAGGCCGTCGGCAAATGCCCTGGGAACGGCAGATGCGGCTGTTCATCAAGCCCTACGAGTGGCGGCAATTTACCCCCCTGCAGCGGGCGGGGCTGTTCCTGCACAAGGTGGGCTACTACAGTCGGGCGGTGTCGCGGCAGATCGACTTTTACCTGGCCATAGCAGCTCTGGGGGGGTTGAGCTTGATCTTCGAGGCCGTACAACAGGATCCCGTGGGAGCAACCGTTTCGGGTGGTTTGAGTGGCTTGGCCCTCTGGCAGTTGCGCCGCGACCAAACCAATGACCGTCGTCTGTTGGCTGCTGACGCCTATGCGGTGGATCGCCTGGTGTTGCGCGGGATCCCGCGGCTGCAGGCGGTGGAGGCCCTGGGGCAGGCGCTGCATGTGGAGGCCCGCCTGGAGGGGCGCTCGGGCAATGATCTGCTGGACATGTTGCGCTACCAAAACCTCAAGCGGCTGGCCCAGCGTCCGGCGGAAGATATTGTGTTGAGCTGATCCCGGACGGAGATGCTTTCCCCCTCGCGGCTGGGATCCCGAACGGGCCGGTGGGGCCGCCATCTGCTGCAAGTGGCGGTGACCGATTCCACCAATCGGCTGCTCTTGGACTGGGGCCGTCGCTTCCCACAGCCGCTGCCAGTGGGCACAGTTTTGGTCAGCACCCGCCAACGGGCTGGGCAAGGTCAACATGGGCGGGTGTGGCACTCGGAGCCGGGGGGACTATACCTGTCCGTTTGGCTGGGATCCCCGCCTTTGCATTACTCGCTGCTGGAACTGACCCTGGCCTTGGGCTGGGGCATTGCGGGCCGTTTACGGCAAAACCTTGGGATCCCGCTGCGGCTGAAATGGCCCAACGATTTGGTGGTGGTAGATGAGCAGCACCCAGATTCTCTGCTCAAGCTGGGGGGGATCCTGGTACAAAGCCGCTTTGGGGGGAGCGGGCAACTGCTGGGGTTGGTGGCCGGTGTGGGGGTGAATGTCAACAACCCCGTTCCCGTTGGGGCGATCACCTTAGCCCAAATTTTGGGATCCCCTCTGCACCGCTCACTCGACCGCACCGAGATTGCCGGCTGGGTTCTGCAGGGGATGGAGCGGGGATTCCACGTCTGGTTGCAAGGGGGATTTGCCCCCGTTCGCTCAGAGTACGAAGCCTGGATGGTCAAGCCGCAAGTCCAATGGCTCGAAAGGGGGACTAGCCTCACGATCTTGGGCCTTGCCGAGGATGGAAGGGTGCGAGTACAAACACAAGGGGAGCGACATCTGCAACAGCAGCAATCCATCCGGACGCTTACACCCGACCAAGTTCGCTTGAGCTATCACATGCCGGCGGGCGATAGCCTGTAATTTCTCTTGTGTTTTTTATGTGGCCTGTGTTGAACTCGGTGATGAAGCTTTTGGTTATGGCAGCGCGCCTTTTCTCCCCCCGAGCTCGGCGGCTGCGCTTTTGGCTGAAGCTGGGGCTGGCTCTGCTCTGGTTTTATCCCACTGCTCTGCTGGCCCAGACCCAACCAACCCCTCTGCCCCCGCCGCCTGTGGTGGAACCGGCCCTGGACACGCCTGGGGCGGCAGCCCTGCTGCTGGATGGAGCCATTCCTTTACGAGAGGGCAGCCCTGCGACCCTTGAGGCAGAAACCCGCACAGAGACGGTCATGGGCCGTGAGATCGTGATTGAGCCCCAGAAGAACCATGACCGGGTTCCCCATGCTCAGCCTGAAGGTGGGGTGCCGGTGGTGCTGATGGAACGCAGCTCCGGTCGCCGCATCATTCTCGCCCCCGGCCAAGAGATTCGCATCGAGGATCCCAGCCAGCCCCAAGCTCCTGAACCGCAAACGCCAAGGTTGCCTGAACTGGCGGCAGGTGACGAACGACTGCTCTACCCCCTACCTCACCCGGTGCCGATTACTTCTGGATTTGGCATGCGAATTCACCCCATCCGCGGAGAGCCAGAGTTTCATGCCGGGGTGGATTTGGGGGCCAGCATGGGCACGCCGATCTTGGCCTCTTTAAGCGGCAAGGTGGTCACTTCGGGATCCCTGGGGGGTCTAGGGATCACCGTTGTGCTGGAGCATGCCGGCGGTCGGCGCACTCGCTATGGCCACATGTCCGAAGTTGCTGTAACACCGGGGGAAGTGGTAGAGCGGGGATCCGTCATCGGCTATGTGGGGGCGACCGGAGCGGTAACTGGGCCGCACCTCCACTTTGAGCTGTGGAAGCGGGCGGTGGGGCAAGGTTGGGTGGTTCTGGACGCCACAGATGATCTGAAGGTTGCTGTTGCCCAGCTGCCGGGTTAGCCAGAGCCGGCTTGGGTTAGCATAGGTGGGCGGGCTCCAACTCGAATGCTGGCGCAGGTAACCAGTTGGGTCATGCAGGTTTTGCGGACGTGGCGGAACGGCAGACGCGCTAGACTTAGGATCTAGTGCCGCAAGGCGTAAGGGTTCAAGTCCCTTCGTCCGC
>NZ_JANSHM010000054.1:0-18798 GCF_047461635.1 Synechococcus sp. W55.2
ATTGCGCTTTTGGGGGCTGCTGTAAACCAGCCTAGAGGTTCGTGGTTGGCTTGCCAACTGCAGGGCTACCGAAAGCCTGCCCTGTACTGCGAAGCAGTCAGGGTCGGGTAGTTTACGTTAACTCATGTTAATTTGGGGGCGTCTTCCTCTTCCATCCTGCGATCTCTATGAGCATTCAACTTCCTCGCTGGCTAGAACTGGCCTTGCCTTTCTTTCATCCTGTGCTGATGATTTTGGCGTTTGCGCTGGCCTTGTATGCCCTTTACCTGGGTCTGCAAGCGCGACGGGTGCGCACTGCCTCAGCAGAAGAACGCAAGGAGCTGATCAAAGGGAAGTTTGGTCAGCGGCATTTCCTCGCCGGATCCCTGTTCTTGGTGTTGATGGTGTTCGGGGCGCTGGGCGGCATGGGGGTTACCTACCTGAACAATGGCAAGCTGTTTGTTGGGCCTCACCTGCTGGCTGGGTTGGGCATTGTGGCCTTGGTGGCCAGCTCTGCGGCTCTAGCACCGCTGATGAAAGACGGGCAAAAGGTCTGGGCGCGTAATGTGCATGTCCTATTAAACGTGGTGATCCTGGCGATCTTGGGTTGGCAGGCGGTGACCGGCTTTCAGATTGTGCAGCGCATCGTCAACCAAATGCTGACCACACCCCAGGTGGCTTAATCTCCCCGAAAGACCCATGCAACCCTGAACAGGGCTGAGCTTTGGGAGGACTTTGTCCCGCTGGTGCGAGCCGAGAAGTCCGTCGACCCAAAGACTTCGGCCTCCCCTTTTCGGAACCCAGAGCTTCATCATGTCAGAATGGCAGAGCAGGCGCTGCATCCTTCGGCTGTAGAGGGGCGCAGTCTTGTTGCCGATACCCAGTTAACGCAACGGTTCTCCCTATGTCGGTTAGCCCTCTTCCCAGTTGGGTCAAGCGTTCCATCGGCAAAGCCAGCGAGACTTCAGCGGTGCAGCAGGTGATTAAGCAGCGGGGCCTGCACACCATTTGTGAGGAGGGGCGCTGTCCAAATCGAGCCGAGTGCTACAGCCAAAAAACCGCTACATTTCTGCTGATGGGAGGGATCTGTACCCGCGCCTGCTCTTTTTGCCAGGTGGCCAGTGGACGGCCCGCACCGTTGGATCCCACAGAGCCGGAGAAAGTGGCCGAGGCGGTTGAGCTGCTGGGGCTCCGCTATGTGGTACTCACCTCGGTGGCCCGCGACGATCTGCCCGACCAGGGATCCGGTCGCTTTGTGGAGGTCATGGAGGCAATTCGGCGGCGCTGCCCCGGCACCCAGATCGAGGTGCTCACCCCCGACTTTCGCGGGGATCGCGAATGCATTGCCCGTGTGGTGGCCGCTCAGCCTGTCTGCTACAACCACAACATCGAAACGGTACGACGGCTCTCCCAGGCAGTACGGCGCAGTTCCGGCTACGACTTGTCCTTGCGGGTTTTACGAACGGTCAAGGAGCTGAATCCCGGATTACCCACCAAGTCTGGGCTGATGCTGGGGCATGGGGAGACCCGCGCAGAAGTGCTGGAAACCTTCCGGGATCTGCTGGCGGTGGGATGCGACCGTCTGACCCTGGGGCAATACCTGCAGCCTTCTTTGGCGCATCGCCCTGTGGAACGCTACTGGACTCCGGAGGAGTTTGCCGAGCTGGGCCAGATAGCCCGTCGGATGGGGTTTCGCCAGGTGCGCTCGGGGCCATTGGTGCGCAGCTCCTACCACGCTGCTGAAATGGTTGAGAACTAGGCGAGAAAACCTGGCAGGGAGGTTGTGCGGTCTGATACAGCCGGTCTTCCCTGTTCAATCAAGGCACGCAAGCCCGCTTCCAGGCCAAACGCTTGTGCTGCAAACTGGCTGAGCACCTGCGGCGCCAGGGATCCCAGGCGATACAGGCTGACCCCCGCCACCAGACCCGGCAAAAGGCCGTTGCCCCAGTCTCCCCACAGCCAGGAACTCACCCCTTCCGCCAGCAGCAGCAGAGCCCCATTGAGCAGCAGCGGTCGCCACAGCCCCTCGCGAAAGGAGACCAGCCCCCTCCACAAGGCCGTCCGGGGTAGGTGAAGCCGCACTCCCAAGCCCAACAGCCAAAGGCCATCCAGCAGTGGGGCCAACAGCAAATCCAACCCCAGCGGAGCCAAGCCCACCACAATCCCCTTGCCAAGGGCGAAAATCCTGCCCCATTGCTCCACAAAGGGGGCATGGTGCTGCCACTGTTTTTCCAGAATCTGGGCCTGAACCCGGTCCAGCCGCTTCAACACATTCAAAGCCAGGAGGGATCCCGCCTCTGTTTGCAAAATCTGCAGAATTCGCCCCCGCAAGGCTTCAATTTGGGGTGCAGGCCGTTCCCATTCCAAAGTAATGCGGCCATCCGGCCAGTGGGTGCGGACTTTCAGAGGTTTTGGGCAAGCGGCCACGGTCAAAATCTCCTGCGGCGATACCCAGCCTAGGTGGCGGCTGATCTGGGCACAAATGGCCTGCAACTCTGCTTCGGAGTAGAGATCGCATTTGTTCAACACCAGCAGGATGGGCTTGTATAGAGTGCGCAGCTCCGAGAGAGCTTGGTATTCCAACTGGGTCAGGTCGGTGGCGATGACAAACACGATCAAATCCGCCGAGCGGGCCACATCCCAGGCCAACTGTTCGCGGGCTTCTCCTTCCACTTCGTTCAAACCCGGAGTATCCACCAGCCTCACCCGCCAAGGGATCCCTGGCTCCGGCTGCCACAGCAGGGATTGGGGCTGCTGAGTGACCCCATTGAGGGGGCCCACCTTCAATCGCTCCTCGCCGGTTAGGGCGTTCAGGACGGCCGACTTGCCACGGTTGACCAGCCCAAACACCGCAATGGAAAACAGCCGCGCGGTGAGGCGCTTGCGCAAAGTGGATAGAGCCCTGAACTCCGGTTGTAAATCCCGACGGCTGGCCAGAGATTGCCAATGATCCCAGCACCTTTGCAAAACGGTTTCGGCTTGGGTCAAGGGAGTGGTCATAGACAGGGGCAATGGACTAACCCTCACTCTAGAGGGAATTGCCCCTCAGGGCTAGCCGTTTCTCCCCCCCAGCGTGGGGAATCCAAACCCCACAAAATAGGGCATGATCACCCTAGGGTTCCGCCGAATCTCCTATGCTGTACCGCCTTCCCCAATCTCTGAAATGGCTTCGTGTGGGTGGATCCCATCGTTCTAAGCAAGAGCGCCAGATCGTGCGCAGCCTGCTGGCCTTTGCTGGGGCGCTGCTGGTTATGGATGTTGTGCTTCTGAGCGCCCTTCGCTAGTCCAACTTGGCAAGCCCATCGTTAGGTGATTCCGAACAAGTCTAAGTCTGAGGCATTCCTCTAGCACTGCTACAGGCAAGCACTCCCAGACCCTTGCCCATTATGAGGAGAGGGGATCTCAAAGTTGGCAAGCAGTTTCACCGCAGCTTGAAATAATAAATCCAGTCATTTCAGGTTGGGGCGAGACGTCTGAGCCATCGAGAAAAGCCTTTTGGCCGTGTGCAGTCAACATTGGGTTGTGGGGCAGTGTCCTGGTTTGAAGTGTCCTGGTTTGAATCGAAATGACCATAGCCCCAACCCGAGCAGAAATGGTTTTATGGATTACCAAGTTGCATGTCAGGCAACTGTCACTTGACCAGCAAAAGGCTAGCTGGGATCCCTTGTGCTGCGAGGGCAAGCCGCCGGGGATGGGGGCCGGATCGGGAATAATGGAAGCGGCCCCAGCCGGGAGAGCTGGGTTTTCCCCGCGCTGAGGTCGTTGTTTCCCTTCTCTTGAGGCCGGCTATGGTTTTGCAGGAGGCGGCGGGCGTGCCCCGCATCAACGCGCGCGAGTCGGATGTTTTCGACATTTTCAACCTGAAGCATTATCTCGGCCCTAACCCCTATCTCAATACAGCCGCTTTCACCTTCGACTTTGCCCTTACCCAGTGCCCACAGCCGCTGCCCATTGATGTCTACCTGTCCAAGGTCTGCTTCCATTTCCCCCAGTTGCAGGAGGGATCTTATCCTTCCTACGCCCACTTGTTTGCCCGGCTGGTGACGGAGGTGAACCGGTTGCAGATGGATCTCCACTTGCAGCGGTGGAGCTGTCATCCGTTTTCAGAGTATGTGCGCATCGCGGTGCAGACCTTACATGGCCGTACCACTCGTGCTGCGGTCTATTTTGCTTGGGATTGGCTGGAAGCCATCACCCAAGGACAGCCCTTCGATTTTGAAGGGGAGATGCGCCGCCTGCAGCAATTGTTTCGCGACTCGGTGTACGGCGGGCCGACGGTCTATGCCCTCCTGCGGGCTGCTCACGAACGCGGGATCCCTACCTACTACCTATGGGATGAAGGGGTGATGCAGTATGGCTATGGTCGCAACCAGGTGCGAGGGGTGGCCACCACCTTTCACTGCGACAGCCATCTCGACTCTGACTTCACCACCCGCAAAGACGATTGCAAAGCCTTTCTGGCGGCGCAAGGGTTCCCCGTGCCCCAGGGAGAGGTGGTCGCCTCTTTGGCAGAAGCTTTGCAGCAAGCGCAAGAAATCGGCTATCCGGTGGTGCTCAAGCCGGTGGCCGGCCACAAGGGGATAGGGGTAACAGCAGGCATTCAAACCCCAGAAGAACTGGCCTTTGCCTACGAGGTAGCCGTGGCAGCCCTTTCCCCTGAGGAGCCCATCCGGCTGATCCTGGAAAAGCATCTGCAGGGCACCGATTTTCGCCTGTTGTGTGTGGGAGGCCGCTTTGTGGCGGCCACGGAACGACGCCCCGCCTCAGTGACGGGAGATGGCCAAAGCACCATCGGGCAGCTCATCGAGCAGGCCAACCGGGATCCCGTCCGTTGGGATACCCCCACTTCTCCCCTGGGGCCGATCCAATGGGATGAGGCAATGGAGCGCTTTCTGGCAGAGCAAGGCTTGACAGTGGACAGTGTGCTGGAACCGGGGCGGACGGTCTATCTGCGCAAGGTATCCAATCTCTCGGCGGGAGGAGTGAGCCGCGATGTCACGGCCACCGTCCATCCCGACAACGTGGTTTTGGCCCAAACCATTGCCCAGCAGTTCTCGCTGGTGTGCTTGGGCATCGATGTCATTGCCCCCAGCCTGGAGCGCTCCTGGAAGGAGGGATCCCTGGGGATCATCGAGATCAATGCTGCGCCAGGTGTGCTCATGCACCAAAAACCTGCCATTGGCGCGGGAGTGGATGTGCCGGGGGCAATCCTCGACCATCTGTTTCCCAAGACGGCCCGCATCCCGATTTTGACCTTTAACCGCCTCACCTTGGCGGAGGCGCACACCTTGGTGGAGCACATCTTGTCCCACCGCCCCAACGCATGTGTGGGATCCGTCTGTCGGGAGGGTGTGCTGCTGAACCACAGCTCTAGACCCCTGCAGGGCAGCCTCTTTCGCCAGGTGAAAACCCTGCTGCGCCATCCCCAACTGGATCTGCTTTTGGCGGAAGCCGACGAAGAGACCCTGGAGCGGGAGGGCTTGGCCTACGAAGGCAGCGATCTGGTGGTGCTGCGGGATCCCTCCGATCAAGAGCTGCAAACCCTGAAACGGGATCTCAACCCCGGCGGCGCCCTCTTCCTGCAGCGGGGATCCACCCTAACTTTGACGGTGGCAGGCCAGGCGGAGCGATTCGAGCTGCCGGGGACAGACCTTCAGATGGGGATCCTGCTGCGCTCCATGACCCTGCGGATCATCTGCAGAACCATTAGCCAGATGCTGAAGAACTGGTCTGGCTGAGGGGTTTTGGATTTTCTTCAGATTCTTGTAAAAGGGTAGGCAAAACAAGGGATCCCTGCTGGGGAAAAAGGCCGGCCAGCCAGTCAGCTCTACACCCCTCGGAAAGAAGCGCTATCATAGAAGTCCGTCGAATAAACTCCCTTCGTAAAACCTCGCGAGGCAGATCGGATGGATTGGGTAGAAAAGGTGCTGGAAAAGATCCGGGAATGGGTGGAACGTGTGATCGACACCCTGCTGGGGAACCCCCAGCCTCAACCTGCTCCCATTCCGGTAGAAGATGGATCCCATCGTCGTCGTTAATCCGACTGCCATTGCCCCCGGCGGCGAGCCTCTCAGCCTCTTGGTACTGCATGGCCCCAACCTCAACCTGCTGGGGGTGCGAGAGGTGGGCATCTACGGCTCAGTATCCCTAGAGCAGATCGATCAGGCTCTGCATCGGCAGGCAGAAATGCTAGGGGCGAAGCTGGAGATTCTCCAGTCCAACCATGAGGGGGTGCTCATCGATGCCATTCACCGTGCCCGCCAGCAGCATGTCGGCATTCTGATCAACCCTGGGGCCTATACCCACACCAGCATTGCTCTCCGAGATGCCATTGCAGCCGTAGGATTGCCCACTGTGGAAGTCCACCTGAGCAACATCCATCGCCGCGAGCCCTTCCGCCAGCACTCTTACATCGCCGCCGTAGCGATTGGGCAAATCAGTGGTTTTGGGGCGCAAAGCTACCTGTTGGGGCTACAGGCTCTGGTGCAACACCTGCGCCTGCAATCTGTGTAGGATCTGTGTAGGTGCCCTCAGCTCTCCAGGAACTCCTGCACGGCTGTGCGAATAAAAGCTTCATCCTCGGGGTTTTGATGAGGATTCCCGGCCCGGTGTCCCCAAATGGAGGGGATGATCTTGTAAACCGCATTGGGGATCCATTCTGCCTCAGCCCGACAATCTTCTGGGGTGAAATACAAATCCGTCTGGGCGGGCATCACCAATGTTTGGGCCTGAATTGCCCTCAAAGCAGCCCGATAATCTCCCCGGTGAATGGGGTTGTCGCTGATATCGCAGCGAATCCAGGTTTCGATCATCGATAGCAGATTCTGGGGATCCCGGCGGCGGTAATTGGCCTCCCAACCTCGCTCTAGATAATCTTCGAGGGAGGTATACCCCAAGGATTCATAGCATTTTTGGTTGAAAAAAGGCTGGGAAACAGCCCAACTGGCGTAGATGTGGGCAAAAGCTCGCAGACCCCGCTCTGGGACACCCGTAAATCGACGACCGTTCCAGGCGGGATCGGCAGTTAGGGCTGAGCGCAAACTCTCCAGAAAAACCCGATTGTGAACTGTGGTCTTGGCGGTGCCACAGAGGGCTACGATCCGTTCCACCCGCTCAGGAAACAGGGATCCCCAGTGATAAGCCTGCTGAGCCCCCATCGACCAGCCGTAGATCAGGCGGATGCGTTCGATCCCAAAGTGTTGGCGAATCAGGCTCTCCTGCAGGCGCACATTGTCCCAGTGGCTAAACCAGAAGCCATCTTCCCGCAAGCCGCAGGCTGGATCGTTGCTGGGGGAAGTGGAAAGGCCATTGCCCAGCATATTGGGAATGAGAATAAACCACCGCTGCGGGTTGAGGATGCCGTCGGGACGAATCAGCCACTCCAGGTCGGGATGCTGAGCCCCATAGGAGGTGGGGTAGAGGATCAGGTTGTCTTTTCGGGGGGAAAGAGTCCCGTAGGTGGCGTAGGCGAGCGTGATTTGGGGCAGTTGGATCCCGCACTGTAGCTGAAAATCGTTCAGGCTCCAGGTGTAGTGAGTCATGCCTGAAATTGTTCAATCACCTGACGATGAACCCGCACATACCCCTGCCCTAGATGAGCCAGATGGGGCTTGAGGTATTGATGGGCATCGGCCAAAGCATGAAATGGAATGGAGGGGTAAAGGTGATGCTCAGCATGGTAAGGCATATTCCACATCAAAAAGCGGATTGGCCAAAGGGTAAGGGTGGTACGGGTATTGGAGAAGGGATCCTCGGTTTGGCTACAGCCTGTGTGCTCTGCCAGCAAAATGAAGCGCAAGATCGGCTGCCCTACCGCCAAAGGCAACAGCCACAGCCACACTATCCAGGGATCCCCCAGCAGAAGGGAGAGCAAGCTCCCAAGGCCGTAGACCCCTAGCTGCAACCGCACCGAACGAATGACCTCTTGGCGGGCCGATTCAGGAATGTAGGGATAGCCTTGCAACTGGCCGCTGGCTATGCGGATGTAGGTCTTCACCTTGCCGATCCACCAAGTCAAGCCGCTCAGCTCGAGCAAATACTCCGGCCAGCTCTGGGGTTTGGGATCCTCCAGCTCCGGATCCTTGCCCGGAATCTGGGTATAGCGGTGGTGCCATTTGTGGTATCGGCGATAAAAAGTGCTGTTGTAAAACGAGAGCAAGCCCGCCACCCGGGCCACCCCGTCATTCAGTTTTGGGCTGGCAAAAGCGGTGCGGTGTACACATTCGTGCAAAGCAGCAAACATCGTCGCCAAACTGGCCCCGTAAACCACCAGCGCCGGCAGGGCAATCCAGCCATTGACACCTTTCTGGGTCACCCACAGGCTGCCACTCACCGCCATCACCGCCAAATGTCCCAAAAGCTGCCGGAGCCCGGCTGAATTGGAGCGGACATTCAGTTGTCTGAGGCGCTCGCTCGGGATCAACCGTTGCGGATCCGGCAAAATCGGTGTTGTCTCGACAGCCATGGCCTGTTCTTGTGAGCTACGAGAATGGATAGAAGTTATCCAATATCAAACCGAGGCCAGACCTTTCCGCCTGTGTCCAAGACAACAAAACCCTGGACCAAACTCCTAACCATGACTGCGGGGATCCGGCTGACTGGGGAGGGCGCGCCTGCCCCGCTCCAGCTCAGACACCGGCCCGATGTTGGTCAACTGCAGGGGCTGTCCAGTTGCCAGAGCCAACACATTGGCTCGCAGAATCGACGGCGGCTGTTCGCCAATCGCCGATCCCAGCACTTCTCCCTGCCGATCCAAAAACAGAAAATGAGGGATGCCGTTCACTCGGTAGCGGCTCAGCTCCGGCAGCCACTTGGGATTATCCACATTGAGCATGACAAAGTTGACTTGATCGGCAAATTCCTGTTTCAGGCTGGCCAGGAGGGGTGCCATGGCACGACAGGTGCTGCACCAATCGGCGTAGAACTCCACCAAAGAAGGCTTGCCATTGGCCTGAGCTTGCTCCCAAGGTATGGCTTCTTGGGCTAGAGCCTCTAGGTTGCTGCCCGCCTGACGACCCTGGCTGGCCAAAAACAGTCCTGCTGCCAAGAGCACAGCTACTGCGGCAATCAACCCGTTGCGCAACCGTTTTGCCCAGTCTTTCTTCATCCTTCCTCACCTTGCTAGGCGCTGGATCTGACCTCAGCCCTCGCCTTCACTGTTTTAGCATCCCACCCTGTCCCACCGGTTCCGGCCAGAACCGGGTCTATGCCATCCCACGATCTTGGGCCGGGATCCCGGCTGGAGAAGAGGGCCAGGTGAGCGATAATGGGTGCGGCGTTTGCACCGATGGCTCAGCGATGCGCATCTCCTTGAAGTGGCTGCGAGAACTGGTGGATTTCCAACTTTCACCCGAAGAACTGGGGGAGGCCCTCACCCTGGCGGGGTTTGAAGTGGAAGAGATCGAAGACCGCCGCACCTGGGCAGATGGGGTGGTTTTGGGCAGGATCCTGGCTGCCGAGCCTCATCCCAACGCCGACAAGCTGCAGGTTTGCCAGGTGGACTTGGGATCCGATCGGCCTGCCACCATTGTCTGTGGAGCCGCCAACGCCCGCGCCGGGATCCTGGTAGCAGTGGCTACACCCGGCACCCATTTGCCCGCCCTCTCCCTCACCATTGCCAAAGCCGACAAGCGGGGGGTGATCTCGGAGGGCATGATCTGCTCTCTGGCCGAGCTGGGGCTGGAGAAATCTTCCGAAGGGATCCACGAATTCCCGCCCGACTTGGATCTGGAGGTTCATCCGCTTGGCTCTGATGTGCGCCCCCTTTTGGGCTTGGACGATGTGGTGCTGGATCTCACTTCCACCGCCAACCGGGCCGATGCCCTGAGCATGGTGGGGATCGCCCGCGAAGTGGCTGCCCTCACCCGCAACCCGCTGCGCCTGCCCCCCGTCAAGCCTCTTCAGGCCAAGCCCATCCCCAACTTTCAGTTGCGCATTGCCGACGCCAAAGCCTGCCCCGCCTACAGTGGCGTGTTGATCGAAGGGGTGAAAGTCGGCCCTTCCCCCGACTGGCTAAAACACCGACTGGCCGCTGCCGGCATGCGATCCATCAACAATGTAGTGGATATTACCAATCTGATCCTGCTGGAATGGGGCCAGCCTTTGCACGCCTTCGACTGGGATCGTCTGCTCCAGGTCATGGGCAAGAAAAAACCCACCATCGAGGTGCGCTTGGCCCAGCCGGGAGAAACCTTAAAGACCTTGGACGGCCAAACCCGCACCTTGCAAGCCGACAGTCATCTCATTGTGGCCGGCAGCCAACCGGTAGCTCTGGCCGGGGTCATGGGAGGGGAAGAAACCGAGGTCGGCTCGACCACCACTCGCATTTTCTTGGAAGCAGCCCTATTCGATCCAGCGGTGACGCGGCGCTCGGCCCGGTCTCAAGGTCTGCGCACCGAGGCTTCCACCCGCTATGAGCGAGGGGTTAACTTTGCCGCCCTCGATCAGGCCCGGGATCGGGCGGTGCAGTTGATCCTGGAACTGGCAGGGGGAGCAGTGGCCGGCCTCACCACCTTTGACCAGCGCCCCCCCCTGGAACGCACCCTGAAATTGCGGCTGTCGCGGCTGATCGATGTGTTGGGGGACGAGGTGCAGGCGGCGGATGTGGAGGAGATCCTATCTGCCTTGGGCTTTCAGCTCTCCCGTTGCGAAGGGGCCAATTCCCAGAGTGCCCTCTCCCCCGCTACCGAGACGGCAACCGTGGCCAGCTGCGTTTGGCAGGTCGTCGTTCCCCCCTATCGCCTGCGGGACATTGAGCGGGAGATCGACCTCATCGAGGAGTTTGCCCGTCTCTACGGCTATGACCGCTTCTCAGAAACCCTACCCACCGAGCCGCAGGTGGGATCCCTTTCGGCGCGGGAAACGTTCACCCGCCAGATCCGAGAAGTGCTGCGCGGCATTGGCCTGACAGAGGTATATCACATCTCCCTCTGCCCAGCGGAGGAGGATGGATCTTTGGTGAGGATTGCCAATCCACTTTCGCCTGAATATTCAGCCGTGCGCAATGCGCTACTTCCCGGCCTGGTGGAGGCCTTCCGCTTCAACTGGGATCAAGGCAACGGCCCGCTCCAAGCCTTTGAAATCGGTCGTGTTTTTGCCCATGCCTTTCCCCCCAACCCCCACCCTTACCGGGAAGCTGAGCATATCGGCGGTATCTTGGGCGGGGATCCCAATCCCCACGATTGGCAGCACCGCAACCGACCCATGGACTGGTTCGAGGCCAAGGGGCTGCTGGTCTCCGCTCTGGAGCGGCTGGGATTTGGCCCGGAGTTTCGTCTGGATCCCCCTGAAGAGCAATCGTCCCTGCTTCACCCCGGTCGCCAGGCCAGTTTGTGGATTGAGGGATCCCGCATCGGTTTGTTCGGGCAACTGCACCCCCGCCTCTGTCAGGAAAAGGGGCTGCCAGATCAGGTCTATGGGTTTGAGCTGCAGTTGGATCCCTTGCTGGAAAGCCTGGAGAGACGGGGCATTGTGCAATTTGTCCCCTTTTCGCCCTTTCCTGCTGCCGATCGGGATATCGCCTTCTTTGCGCCACTCGACCTTGCCGTTGGTGAGATCGAGAAGGTTATCCGTCGAGCGGGCGGAGAACTTCTCCAATCGGTGCAGCTTTTCGACGAGTACCGGGGCCAAGGAGTACCTGCAGGGCAGCGCAGCCTTGCCTTCCGCCTAGTTTACCGCGCTCCCGATCGCACCCTCACGGATGCGGAGGTAGAAGCTCTGCAAAACCAGGTGAGGGCGCAGTTGGCAACACAATTTCCGGTGACCTTGCGCAGCTAGCCGACCCCTCTGTAGCTACTATAACATCCTCCCGGCGCTCGTCCTGTGGACAGGGCGCGGGACTGATTGCCCCTGCACCCCGTTAGCTACACCGCTGGGAAGCCCCGCCCTCTATTAGGGGCTAGTGACTAGTGACTAGTGGCTAGCCACTATCCAGGGTGAGAGTCGGGATGAAAGGCGGGGACATGATGTTTTGTCCTTGACTGGTGCCATAAACATAAAAAGTAGCGGGGTTTTATACACTGCCGCTATAAACATCAAGTACAGGGTGGTGGGGCATCCCGTCCTTTTCGCGCTAGCAGCGCGGAGCGCTAACCGGAGTCACTGTTCGCGTCAGCGGGACGGAGTCCTTGAAGCCCGCACTCTCTCGCTTTAGCGGCGCGGAGCGCTTTGCATCAGCATGAGTGCGGGAGTATGTCACTTAAACCAGAAGCAGATCTCAGCTTTTGCCCAGCTTCAGCATCTGATCCACCACCCCTAGGGTTTCTTCGTAGAGGTAGTCGGGGCCAAGCCGCTGCAACTCGGCAGCCAGCAGGGTGTCGAGGGAATCCTGCTCCAGGGGAGCCACCTGGCGAACCACACATCTCTGAGCGCCCCCCATGGCTTCCATGCGCATACACCCTGTGATTTCGGAGCACAGCACAGTACAGGCGTCGGCTTCTTGGTTGCTGGAGGTGAGGCGCAGCCCGATGAGATCCCCCGGCTGGCTGATTTCCGAGGCCAAGGGCACAGCGGCCAGTTCTGCCATCACCTCGCCGCCCATTTGGGTTTGAAAGCGGATGCGGTCAATCTTGTAATCGTGTTCTTGAGCCTGAACCCGCTCTGTGGGAGTCCATCCCAGGCGACCGGCCAGCCAGCCCAGGAAAAGGAACGCCTGGCAGGGATTGCCGGCTTTGTAGTCGAGGTTCACGCGATCTACGAGGTATAGGGACTCCCGCCGGTCGGGAGGGTCGAAGGCTTGGGCGGTGAGTTCCTGCCAGGGCAGCAGCCGCCGCCAGTTGAGATCCCCGCAGTGGCGGCCCTCGCTCAGCAAGAGGTGGATTTCTTGCAGATCTTCTTCTGGATTGACAAAGCCCCGCGAATCGACAATGACCCGATTGCTCAGGGCCACCAATTTTTGAAACAGCAAGCTGTTCAGATCCAGATCCCCCTGCCACCACAAAAAGGTGGGCAAGTTGGGGATCAGCAGCGAGGCGACCGTGCTGCAGGCCCGCACAAAGGCCGATTCGGGCGCTTTCAGGGTGATGTATTCGCAACAGACCAACGAGCTGCGCTGCTCGCGGGTCACCGGGCAATAGGCGGCCACCTGGGCCTCGATGGCATCGTCTGGGGATCCCTCTCGTTTGGCGCGCAGGTCAATGACGCGACAGGGGTTCTGGGTGGCGATGGCTTCGACGGTGGGGGAAGGCAGCAACAGCGCATCGTCCAGAGATTCGTACACCACCAGGGTAAAGGTGGCAGCGCGGGCGGCAACGCTCTCTCCTTTGGAAGACCAGATCTTGTTCAGCTCCCGCTCAATATCTTCGATGGAGACATCTTTCGGAGTCTGTAAGGGTAGGACGGCAGCAGATTGATCCATAGTCTCCTCCTGGAGTGGACTCTTGCTCGATTCTAGGCAGGCGGGCCGGCTGGCTGGGAAGGGCTTAAGGCCAGGTACAGATTGGCCAACTCAAGCCTGCGCTCCACACCCAATCCAGGAAATCAGAGGATCAAGCGGGCCGGGGCTGGATGCTCAGCTCCAGGGGGCGGGCGGGATCCCCTGTCAACAGGACTCCGCGGCCATTGGCGTGTAGGTGCCGCACAATCCAGTACAGGGTTTCTATGCGCTCCGGGCAGCCCAGTTTCTCTGCCAGTTGGGGCAAAGTCAGGGATCCCTGGTGCTCCTGCACCGTCTCTAGCAATCGCCGTTGCAGCTCCAAGACAGCGCTGGCGGCTTTTTTGCCTGCTTCCACCCCCGGTTGATGGTAAGCGTTGATCTGGATTAGGGAGGCGTAGAGGCCCACGGCTCGCTCGTAGAGGGCAATCAAGGCCCCCACCGAGCGGGCATCCACCCGTGGCAGCGTCACGGTAATGGAGTCGCGACCGTTTTCGTAGAGGGCCTGGCGGGTACCCTGCAGCAGGCCGCTCAGGTAGTCACCACTGGTCACCTGCGGCTCCACGAAGGGGGAAGGGATCCCGGGCTCCCGATCCTGGAGCACCTCGATGAAAGTCACAAAGAAGTTGTTCAAACCATCCCGCAACTGTTGTACGTAGGCATGTTGGTCGGTGGTGCCCTTATTGCCGTAGACGGCGATGCCCTGCTCCACGCGGTTGCCGTTTAGATCATGGGATTTGCCCAGGGATTCCATCACCAACTGTTGTAAGTAACGGCTAAACAGCAGCAGGCGATCCTTGTAGGGCAAAACCACCATGTCCTTGCGCCCTTGCCCTTGACCGACGATGTACCAGGCCATGGCCAGCAGAGCGGCGGGATTGCGCTCCAGGTGGGGCAGGCGGGTGGCCTCATCCATGGTGGCTGCCCCGGCCAGCAAAGCCCGGATATCAATGCCCTGCAACGCTGCCGGCAACAGGCCCACCGGGGACGTTTCGGAGGTGCGCCCCCCCACCCAGTCGAAGATGGGGAAGACCTCCAACCACCCCTCCTGCCGCGCCTGCTGCTCCAATTGGCTGCCGGGGCCGGTGATGGCCACCGCATGGGCAGAAAAAGGGATCCCGGCTTTTTGGTAGGCCAGCTTCACCTCCACCAAGCCATTGCGGGGCTCTGGGGTGCCGCCGGATTTGGAGGTGGTGATCACCAGGGTTTGCCCCAGTTGGTCTGCCAGCCGCCCCAGCACCCGGTCAAACCCGTCGGGATCCGTGTTGTCGATGAAGTGGATGTTCAGGGGGGGGTGCAGCGGAGCCAGGGCCTCCGCCACAAATTGCGGCCCCAGAGCTGAGCCGCCAATGCCGATGCAGAGCAGCTCGGTGAACCGTCCCCCCCCGCTGGCCGGGATGGTTCCGCGATGGATCTTTTCGGCAAAGGTTTCCACTCGCTCAATGGAATCCTGAATGGCCTGCCGGATTTCAGGGGTGGGAGCCAGCTCGGGCGCCCGCAGCCAATAGTGGCCCACCTGGCGGCCTTCGTCGGGGTTGGCAATGGCTCCTGCCTCCAAAGCCTGCATATCGGCAAAAGCCTGGGCAAAGCGAGGCCGTAGCGCTTCCACCTGAGGGGGAGTGAAACGGATGCGGCTGATATCGACGAAAATCTCCAGGCCGGGATGGTAGTAAAGCCAATCGCAGTAGCGCTGCCAGAGTTGGAGGCTGTCCATGGGATCCCTTTTGCCGAAATCCCTAACCAGCTTACCAAACTCTTTCTTACTCCCAGCCGAGGGTTGTGCGCTCCAGCCAGGACTGATCCAAACTGATGAGTGCCTCTTTGACCCCCACACCGGTCTCAGGGTGACGCCAGTCGGGAGCGATCTCCCCCAAGGGAGCTAAGACAAAAGCACGTTCCATCATGCGGGGGTGGGGCAACGTCAGCTCAGGGCTGTTCAGGATGCGGCTGCCCATGGCCAGCAGATCCAAATCCAGGGTTCTGGCCTCCCAGCGGATGCGCCGCACCCGTCCTGCCTCCTGCTCGATGGCCAGCAGCGCCCCGAGCAACTCCAGGGGAGACCGGTAGGGGGGAAAGGGATCCAACGCCACCACTGCGTTAAGGTAGTCAGGCTGTCCGGGTGGCCCCCCTTGGGCTGGGCTGCGGTAGAGACTGGAACAGGCCACCACCTCTCCCAACCGGCGCAACTTCTGCACAGCCAAGCGCAACTGCTGCAGCGGATCCCCCAGGTTGCTTCCCAGGGCAACATAGGCCAGGTCACGATTCATGAGGCTTCCGCCCTGCTTACGGCTCGCCGGCGGTCGACCTCGACGTAAATATCCTCGAACAGCCCCGGCAGGGGAGCATGGGGCTTGTGAACCCGCACAGTTAGGGCCTCCAGTTGGGGATAGCTCTGCCACAGCCGCTCTGCGATCTGATCCGCCAAGGTCTCGACCAAGCGGTAGCGTTGGCCGGTCACCTCCTGCCGCACCCTCTCGTACACCTGGGCGTAGTCCACCGTGCGCGAGAGGTCATCTTGGATCTCGGCTAGGGAAAGCCGCATCTCCACGTCCACCACAAAACGCCCACCCAAAACCGCTTCCTCCGGGCAGTGGCCGTGATAGGCATGAAAGACGAGGCCCTGCAGCACCAGCCTACCCTGCGTCATGGTGCAGAGCTTCCCAAGTGGCAAGGGCGGAAACATGAGCCGGCACGTTGTGAACCCGTACCAGGGCAGCCCCCCGGCTGGCTGCAAACAGGTGCACGGCCACGCTGGCGCTGTCTCGCTGATTAGGTACGGCAATGCCGGAAAGCTTACCCACAAAACTTTTGCGGGATGCCCCCACCAAGACCGGGTAGCCGTAGGCCACCAGCCGCGGTAGGGCTTTAAGCAGGACTACATTCTGCTCGGCAGTTTTGGCAAAGCCTAAGCCCGGATCCAAAACAACGCTGGGCACGCCCGCTGCCAGGGCCCGCTCTGCCTGTTCCCTGAGAAAACCGAAAACCTCCCCCTCCAGGTCAGCATAGTCGGTCTGCTGCTGCATGGTGCGCGGCTCTCCCCGCATGTGCATGATCACCGCCGGCACCCCCGCCTCGGCACACACCTGCACCATCTGCGGATCCCGCAGCCCGGTTACGTCGTTCACCAAGTGGGCGCCGGCAGCCAAAGCCGCCGCTGCCACCTCCGGCTTGCGGGTGTCGATGCTGATGGGGATCCCGGATCCCTGCAAAGCTCGAATTACCGGCAAAACCCGGTCGCATTCCACCTCCACCGATACCGGCTCCGCTCCCGGACGGGTGGACTCGCCGCCAATATCCACGATCAAGGCCCCTGCCGCTGCCATGGCTTTGGCTGCCTGCACAGCCGCTTCTGCAGATCCCCACTGGCCGCCATCGCTGAAGCTGTCGGGGGTAACGTTTAGCACCCCCATCACCTCAACGCCCCGCCAAGAAAGACGGTAGCCCTCTGGCGTCTGTTCTGCCCCAGGCAGAGGGCGTCGGGAGATCAAGCTGGTAACAC
Organism: Synechococcus sp. W55.2; assembly: GCF_047461635.1. Taxonomy (NCBI): domain Bacteria; kingdom Bacillati; phylum Cyanobacteriota; class Cyanophyceae; order Synechococcales; family Synechococcaceae; genus Synechococcus; species Synechococcus sp. W55.2. Next base: position 16,848 of record NZ_JANSHM010000054.1, read on the forward strand.
CCATAACCGCTGCAGGCTGCCGTGTTGCAAAAGCAGGGGGAAAAGTCTCCCACTGCCTAGGATGGTATTGCCGTCAATCCCAAGGCTGGCGCAAGCCCAACAGGATTCCACAAAATTTTTTACAACGTCCTTACAGAGCCACGATTGGTGAAAGGCTGCCCCTGCCGGCTCAAGCGCAAGGAATGGCCCCCGCCGACAGAGGAAGCTCTCCCGCTCTGGCTAGAACATGATGTCGTCTTCGGAACGACCCCAGATGCACCAAATGATAGAGGCAAAGATTGCCATGTAAACCCAGGCCATCGGGCCGTATTGCAGCAGATCCATCAATACATCCCTAAAACATTTGTTTATCTAGTCCAATTATTGTGATGTTTCGTTACAGCGTCAACCGTTTTCTTAGGAAAAGGCCCCCTCTCAGACCCAGCCGGAGCTGCGCTGGGATCCCTTGTCCAGGGCGGGTTAAGTCTTTTTGCCTAAAGACAGGGAGCAAGTCTTCAGTTTCTGAGAAAACCCAGCTTGCCTGAGAGATGCAGGGGGATGGGGAGCTAGACATGGAAACGGAAGTGCATCACGTCCCCTTCCTGGACGACGTAGTCTTTGCCTTCGCTGCGCAGCAGGCCCTTTTCTTTGGCGGCATTCAGGGATCCCGCCGCCACCAGATCGGCATAGGCCACCGTCTCGGCCCGGATGAAGCCCCGCTCAAAATCGGAGTGGATCACCCCGGCTGCCTGAGGGGCTGTGGCGCCGACTGGAATCGTCCAAGCGCGGGTTTCTTTGGGGCCAGAGGTAAAGTAGGTGCGCAAGCCCAACAGCTCGTAGGTGGCCCGGATTAGGGATTTCAGCCCGCCTTCTTTCACCCCCAACGAATCCAGATAGGCCTGTCGCTCGTCGGGGGGTAGCTCCACCAGTTCCGCCTCCACCTGGGCTGAGACCACCACCACCCCTGCCCCTTCCGCTTTGGCAAATTGCCGCACCTGCTCCACCCAGGCATTGCCGCTGGCCAGATCCGTTTCTGCCACGTTGGCGGCGTAGATGACTTTTTTGCGGGTGAGCAGCCCCAACCCTTTGATCAACTGCTCTTCTTCTGGGCTGAGGGGTACCAGGCGAGCCGGCTTGCCCTCGTCCAAGGCAGCCTGTAATTGTTCCAGAGCCTGCAACTCCAGTTGGGCGGTTTTGTCGGACTTTGCCTGCTTGCGCACCCGCTCTATGCGCCGCTCGATCTGGGCCAAATCCGCCAAGGCTAGCTCCAAGTTGATCACCCCGATATCCCGCAAGGGATCCACCGAACCCGCCACATGCACAATGTTCTCGTCTTGGAAGCAGCGCACCACGTGCACCACGGCGTCCACCTGGCGAATGTGGGAGAGAAACTGGTTGCCCAGACCCTCCCCTTTGCTGGCTCCGGCCACCAGCCCGGCAATATCCACAAACTCGATTTGGCTGGGGATGATCTCGGCAGAACCGCTGATCTTGGCCAGCACCTGTAGGCGCTCATCGGGCACTGCCACCCGCCCCACATTCGGCTCAATGGTGCAGAAGGGAAAGTTGGCCGCCTCGGCTTTGGCATTTTCACAGAGGGCGTTGAACAAAGTGGATTTGCCTACGTTGGGCAGGCCGACAATTCCAGCTCTTAACATCCAGATCTCGGAGAAAAAGCCAAAAACCAGGGTAACGGGATCCCTTGCCCAGCGGAAAGATCCCTACTCTGACGTTAGCATTTGCCGCCCCTTTCCCAACCGGTGGATCCGCTCCCAAGCGCTCCGCGCCGCCAACGCCACCACCCTCGGCTCCTCTCCCAAGAGAACTGTATTTTTTGTCAGCTGCACAGTGTTGGGCAGCTGAGGTCTTTTGACATCCTCCCCGGCCTGAAGGCTGGAGATTCCTACCACGCTACGCATGGATGGCTCCTTGCGCAGTCGTCTCGGCGGGTTCCTGCTTCCGACCGCCCGTG
>NZ_JANSHM010000055.1:0-18780 GCF_047461635.1 Synechococcus sp. W55.2
AGTAATCCGTACTGAACATATTATACATTATTTTCAGTATAGTTGAGCTTATTATTGACTAGAGTCATGCTCCTGCTGCATTTTCCGCATTTCTTGAGGCATCTCCCGCAGCTCCTCTTGGGCTTGATCCGTGCAGCGCTCGATGGCGCGGGTGCGCCTGTCAAAGCCGGCGACGGTCAAGTTTTTGGATCCCTCTCTGGATCAACCTGGCCAGAACCAGAGGGGAGGCTGTCTGGGTTTAAAATAGCGGGGCTGCAGACTTTCCCACCAAGCGCTCATGAACCTACCCAGCTTACTCTGGCCGGATCCCGACGGGATCCCAGTGCCCTCTCAACCGGGGATCCTTGGCATTTTGGCTTCCGGCAATGGCAGCAATTTCGAAGCTATTGCCCAAGCCATTGAGGCTGGGGAACTGCAGGCCCAGATTGCTGTGGTCATCACCAACAACCCCAAAGCCTACGTGCGGCAGCGGGCCCAAAAGCGAGGGATCCCTTGCGTCTTGCTCGACCACCGAGACTACCCCCGTCGCGAAGATCTGGACGCCGCCATTGTCCAGGTGCTCTGGCAGCATCACGTGGAATGGGTGATCATGGCCGGGTGGATGCGCCTGGTTACCCAGGTGTTGTTGTCTGCCTACCCGGATCGCGTCTTGAACCTGCATCCCAGCCTGCTGCCCAGTTTCAAGGGCCTGCGTGCCGTTGAACAAGCTCTGAAGTGCGGCGTGAAAATTGCCGGCTGCACCGTTCATCGGGTCACCCTGGAAATGGACAGTGGCCCCATCGTGGCCCAAGCAGCCGTGCCGGTTCTGCCCGAAGATACTGTGGAATCCCTTTACCGGCGCATCCAGGCCCAGGAGCACCGCCTCTACCCGCTGGCCATCCGCCTCTGCCTGGCAGAGGGATCCCTGCTACCCAAGTCTTCGGGGAAGCTGCACAATTGAGGTTAAGTCCAACGCTGGCGCATCCCATGGCCGAGATCCCGCCTCTCCTCGTCTTCGATAGCCCGGTGATCCTGGCCAGTCGTCTGGCTCTATGGCAAGAGTGGGCTCGATTTGGGGTGTGTGTGCTGCCGCAGGCAGTGATGGCCGAGCTAGAACGCCTGAGCCGGCAGGCCATTGATCCCCAGGAAGAATCGACAGCCCGCGAGTTTTTGCGCCACTGGCCCAGCCTGGGGTTTGCCGTCTCAGAAGCCCGTGCCTTGGTGGGTGGCGCCGGTGCCGGCGATCAGTCCATGAGGGTACGCTTGGAAGAAGCGATTGCCGAATGCGCCTATGCCCTGGCCCAGCAGCAGCCGGGAACGCTGGTGGTTTTGGTCAGCAATGACCGGCCTTTGGTGGGGCGAATTCAGGGTCTGGGTCTAAACAACCTCTGTGCCATCTCTCTGGCAGAGCTGAACCGGTGGATGCGTCAGCAGCAGCGCCCTCAGGCTGTGGTTATGGCTTTGAATCGGTTACCAGGGCCACCCATTCCTGCCGCCCAGTTGACGTCCTCTACCCTCGCTCCACCTGCCCGTCCCTTGAGTTCCTCTCCAACTTCTGGAAAGCTACCTGCCCAGGCGCGGCAGCAGTCTGGAGCTGCTCAGGTGGGGCCGAGCACAGCCCGCCTCTGGCCCTTTTTGAAAAGCCTACAGAATGCCCTTGCGTTGTTGCTGGCCCTGGTTTTCCTCTCGGCAACCGGGTTGCTGGCCTGGCGCCTGCTCGATCCAGAAGGAAGTGAAGGGATCTGGCAGCGGCTACCTCTCTCTCGGATCCCTTGGATTCGGGATCTATAGCCAGTTATTCCGAACCAACTTAAGACCCTTTCCGGTCTTCAGCCGGCCGCAGTCATTTTATAGTCGTTTCAGTTATTTCAGGTTAGGGTGAGACTCCTGGGCTGCTGATCGCGCCAGCGGGACGGAGTCCTTGAAAAGCCCTCTGGCCCTGTGCATTTAACGTTTGTTTTAGTGTTGTTTTAGGTGTGAGTGCAGTGTCCTAGTTGGAATGAAACGACCGTAATGAGGAATGAAACTGTTCCGTCGCATTGCCTGGGGGTGGTCGCGGAAGCGGCGTGGAAGGCTTGGGCGGCACCGCTGAGCAGCTGGGAAGCGTCTTAACCTAACTTGAAATGACTACAATGGGATCGACTCCAGCTCTTCTCCCAAGATGGGATCCCTGAAATACAAAGTTTGCTGCCAACCAGGATGAATTGGGTTTTGGCGCAGGTCAGCAGTGACGGGATGGCCAAAGTTACTGCTCAGCAATTGTAACGTTAAAGCCCTTATTTTTCAGGGTTTCCGCATGATAGCGGGCATACTCCAGTTGCTTAAATGCTGCCAACTGCACAAACTTCTGGCCATTCACATCTTTGACAAAGGCCCCATGGGAGACTTGTCGAGCGCGTGCCAAGCTCTCTGCCCCTGAGTAGGTGGTGAGCACTAAGAAGGTTCCCTCGCCGCGGTTCGGCCCCAGAGAGTCTACGCTGTTGTCGCTTAGGGGCACCACGTTCTGGGATCCCGCAGAAGTAGGCGATGAAGGTTGGGACGGGCGCTCCAGGCTGGCTGCCAACTGCTCCACCGTTTGCAAGCTGGGGGGAGAGGGTTCCTTGGAAGCCAAGGCCAAGTCGGTCTGCAGGCTGTCCAGCAGGTTAGGAACGCCTTGAAGAGGATCCACCTGTACGTCCTTCAAGTCCGGGGTGGCCGTCAAGCCCAGCGCCAGCCGATCCGGATCCAAGCCACCGGAATAGAACTCCTCTCCCACCTGCCCTTCCACCGGTTCCAGTGGGATCAAGGGCAACTGGGCCAGATCCACCTGGGCAGGGATCCCTTCTTCCGCCCTGCTGGCAGCACTTTGGGGCAGGGACAGTTCTTCCGGCCAGATCAGCCAGCGCACCCCAAAGCCGATCCCCGCGCAGGAGAGCACCCACAGCAGCAAGACCCAGAGGGGCGAAAAGGCCCCGGAGGGCCGCGGCATCTCTTCCTCTTCCAAGTCTTCCACCACCTCTTGAATGAGCACAGGTGAAGGGCGCTGTACAGAGCTGGTATTCCCAAGCTGACCTGCTCGTGGGGGCGGGACAGAGTCCATGCGCTGCAAACGCTGCCAGAGGCGGAATCGCTCCAGTTCTTTCAGCACATCCAAATGCAGATGGCTCAGCGCCTCCTGAAGAGCAAGTTGAGGAACTGGATGTGAATGGGACTGCTGTGCCGGAGACAGGGGTTGGGTAGGGTCTGGGGGAAGCGGAGAAGGACTCATAGACAGCCCACACTCAACTTGATGTAAAGTCGGAGAGCAAACAATGCCGATCCACTGTTACAGCCGGAAACAGCCTAACAGGAGAACCCACCTTGGGAACAAGGATTGCCAGCGCCCCATACCTTGCCATAAACCACCATGCCACAGGGCTATGGCAGTCTTCTAGGGCTTTGCCTCCAGATAGAGGGCACGCACATCTGTCGGTAGGTTCTGAAGCAAGATCTGGCGGGCAGAGGCAACGATGGCATCCACATCTTCTGGAGCAAGGTAGTATCCGTCAGCCTTGAGTTGGTCGGCAATGCGAACCGGTGACCAGCCAAACCGATCCCGCAGCAGCAGAATGAAGCGCAGATCTCCCGGCAGGGTATCCAAACCGGCGGTCAAATAACAGGCCAGTGCCGGTGAAAGAGAGGACTTTGCCCCGCCTCTGGTGGAGTTGAGGCCGTGAGAAGCTTGAGGGTGGGTGGGGATCCCATCCAAGGATTGGATCAGCTCACGGGTTTGCTCCGCCAGCCAGGGTCGCAGCACAGGATCCCCTTCGCCAGCCGCTTCTTCCACAAGGCTGTGGACATCTAGGCGCTGTAGGCGCAGGTAAAGCCGCAACCAAACCTGCTCTCGATAGGCAGCCCACTGCTCGGGCGGCAGATGTTCGGCAAGGATCCCGTCCACCCACTGGCAGTAGCGGCAAAACAGGCCGATGAAGTAGCGGGCCACCTCCGGCTGCCGTTGAAAGGCCCGCAGCAACTCCAGATCGCTGTAATGGGCCACCCCCCGCACGATAGGGGCGTTGCATTCCGGCCAAAAGGCGGTAGCTTCGGGCATGAGAATTTCTCCCGCAGAAAAATCCCTAGCTATTCTCCAGGATCTCCCGGCAGGCGGATAACAACTGCTCCTGCTCCGGCAGGGTGCGCAGGCCAATGCGCAGGTAGCGATCTCCCAGCTCGGGAAAACTCAGGCAATCCCGCACCAGAATCCGGTGCCGCTGCAGCAGCGCCCGCTGAGTTTGCGTGGCAGAGCCAGGGCAGCGCACCAACACAAAATTGGCTTGACCAGGCCAGGGATCCCAGCCGGGCAGTGCTTGCAAACCCCTGAACAAATGCTCTCGGGCCACGGGTAGCCAGGCCAAGGTGCGCCGGCGGAAGTCCTCATCGGCCAAAGCTGCCGCCACTGCCACTCCCGCCAATCCGTTGACGCTCCAGGGATCCCGCCACTGCCGCCAGCGCTGCCAGTGATCCGGGTGCCCCACCGCAAAGCCAATGCGCAAGCCGGGCAGGGTGAAAAACTTGGTGAGGGAACGGATGACGATGGTGTTGGGATGAGCCGCCAGGTAGGGGATCAAAGTTTGGCTGCGGGGCATTGCCGACGAGCTGGAGTTTGAGCTCAGGGTGGGCTCCCCCGGCAAAAAGTCCATAAAAGCCTCGTCCACCACCACCTGGTTGAACTGGGGCAGGAGAGGCAGGATATCTTGCTGCGGGATCAGCCAGCCCGTCGGGTTATGAGGGTTGTTCAGCCAGAGCACCCGGTTTCCCTTGCCTGCCACCGGAAGGGGTTCCTGCAGAAGGGTAAAACCGGCGGATCCCTGGCCGGGGAAAAAAGGCAGCGGCTTGATGGTTACCCCTGCTGCCCGCAGAGCCCGCGCATAATCCCCAAAAGCAGGCTGGGGCAGCCATACCTCCCGCCCTTGCGCATCCCGGGCTGCCCAGGTGAGCAACTCCGCCGCCCCATTGCCCACAAAAATCCACTCGGGATCGACAGCCCAATGGTTGGCCAAACAGATGCGCAAGTCCCGATAGTCGGGATCCGGGTAGCGGCTGATTACAACCGGGTCTGCTGCAGACAGCGCCTGAGTCAGAGCTTGCAAGACCGATTCCGGTGGGCCCAGCGGATTCAAGCTGGCCGAAAAATCCAGAATCTCCTGGGGAGAGCAGCCGGCGATCGCTGCTCCCCAAGCCCAATTGCCACCATGTCGAGGCTGCTCCACGCCCTACCCAGCAGCCGAGTCCCAACCCGGCGAAATTAAGATTTCCCCCCTGCTACTGCTTCGCGGAATGACTTGCCCGCCGTAAAAGTGGGGACGATGCTCTCTGGGATCACCATTTTTTGGTTGGTTTTCGGGTTGCGACCTTCCCGCTCTTTGCGCTTGCGAGCCTCAAAGGAGCCGAAGCCCACCAGGGTCACCTTCCCCTTGGGTTCACCGTTTTCATCGCGGGATGCGACCTCTTCGACGATGATCTCCAGTGCTGCCGAAATGACAGCCTCCGCTTCTTTTTTGGTTACATTGGCGCGATGAGCGACGGCATCAACAAGTTCTGCCTTGTTCATCCTGATCTCCTTCTGAGTTAGGCAATAGAGTTAGAGCGTTCTCCGGATCGCAGACTCGCTCTGGCGTTGCGGAGCGACCGCGGCCCAGAGAGTTCTCGGTGTGTGGGAGCGGGGCTTGCCCTGTAATGCGCCAAGGCGCCACCGGCGCGAATGGCAGGATTGTGGCAGTTGAGCTCCAAATCACTGACATATTCTACAGCTAAGTTAGGGCAGAAGCCTGCTGGGCAAGGGGTTTTAGGGGATCTTAACGCAATTTTCTGGGAGACAAGAGACTGCATATACCCAGTTGGCTCGGATCCGACAGAAAGCTAGGGCTCACGACTCGGGTCGGAAGTAGGCCCGCATCACCTCTCGAAAGATGGGAGCGGCCCGTGATCCACCCCCACCGCCGCTGTTTTCCAGAAAGACCACGACCACCAATTCGGGCCGGTCGTAGGGAGCATAGCCAACATACCAAGCGTGGGATCGCCGCGGCGGATCCTCTGCGGTGCCGGTTTTACCAGCCGTTGGGGGAAATCCTGGCCCCAGGTTGGCGTTGCCGCCAGTGCCGTAAACCACGACATCTCGCAGCCCCTGCTGCAGGATCTCCAGGGTGGCAGGGGAAAGACCTACCTTTTGGCGCAGCGGCACAGGGCTTTCCGGGATCACCTGGTGCGAGAGCAAGGGGCGCACCCGCCAGCCCCCATTGGCCACTGCCGCCGTTACCACCGCCATTTGCAGCGGCGTAGCGGTAATAAATCCCTGGCCGACGGACATGTTGACCGTGTCGCCCACATACCAGGGCTCGCGCCAGTGGCGCTGCTTCCACTCAGCATCCGGCACCAGACCCGCGGCTTCCCCTTTGAGGCCAATTCCGGTCAGTTGTCCCAACCCAAAGCGGCGCGACCATTCTTGCAAAGGGGCAGCCTTGGTGCCGAGGGCGATTTGGTAGAAAAAGGTGTCGCTGCTGTAGGCCATCGCCTGCCGGTAGTTCAGCCGCCCGAAGCCGGCCCGGTTCCAGTCCCAAAAGCGCCACCCTCCCACCTGGATGTAGGGGCCGGTCTGCAGCACCGTATTCGGGGGAAAGGCTCCCGACTCAATCCCGGCAGCGGTGGTGATGATTTTGTAGGTGCTGGCGGGGGGATAGGGCCGCAGGCCGCGGTTGAGGAAGGGAAAATCCTGCTGCTGCAGGCTCTCCCACTGGGCTTGGGTGATGCGGCTGGAAAAGAGGTTGGGATCAAAGGTGGGATAGCTGGCCATGGCCAGGATCGACCCATCGCGGGGATCCATGGCGATCACCGCTCCTTTTTGCTGGCCGAGGGCTCGCTCTGCCGCCTGCTGCAGCCGCACATCCAAAGTGAGCTGCAGGGTGTTGCCCGGTTGGGGCGCTTGTTCCCCCAGCACCCGCAGCACCTCTCCCATGGCGTCCACCTCCACCTGTCGCCCGCCCCATTGGCCGCGCAGATGGTTCTCGAACAATTCCTCCACTCCCATCAGGCCAACGATATCCCCCAGGCGATAGCTAGGGTCGGCCCGCAGTTGCTCTAGGGGGATCTCGCCGGTGTAGCCCAGCAGGTGAGCGGCCAAGTCGCCGTGGGGATAAAACCGCACCGTCTCCGCTTCCACCATCACTCCCGGCAGCTCGCGGCTCATCTCCTCCAGTTGAATGACCACCTGGGGGCTGGCGTTGCGCAGGATGCGCACGGGAAACGGGGAACGATATCCGGCCTGTTCCAGTTTCTGGGCGATCTCCTCGGGGGCCATGTTCAAGTATTCTGCCAACTTGGGGATCATCTCCTGCCAGCGCTGCCGCGACTGCACCAGAGGCCAGAGGAAGACCGAGTGGGACAATTGGCTGCCCGCCAGCAATACACCGTTGCGATCCACAATGCGCCCGCGTTCTGGCGGCTGGGGCAACAGGCGAATGCGGTTGGTATCGGCCAGCTGGCGGTAATACTGGGTGCGCGCTAGCTGCAGGTAGGCCAGACGGGATCCCAGCCCTCCGAACAGCAGCAGACTGGTCAGCAAGAGCAAGACAACGGCCCGATAGCCCTGCCCCACCGTTTTGGCCGATGCGGATCCCAGCCAGCGAGGGCTACCGCCGTCCGGCAGGGGTGGGGGAAGTACCCGGCGGGGGGCAGGCGGTCTGGAATGGGGGGAGAACAGGGCTTGCGGATCCCGTCCTGCCAAGGTGTGGGGGCTTCGCGCGGCGTTGCTGACGGGGTAGAGTTTGGCCATGAAATTGCCAGAAGAATTGCAACCGATACACCCAAAATCGAGAGGAGATGCCCGCTCTCGGGCAGGCAGTCTCAGCATCCATCCAGTATCCCTGGCTGCGGCAAGCCTCGTCCAGGAGTGGCAGCGTGGATAGAGCAGAACAACAACGGCTGCGCCAGGCTGCCTGGCTGATGGTGGGCAATGGCCTGCGCCTGGGGTTGTCCGGGGCCTATTTCATCCTGTTGGCCCGTCTGTTGGGGCCGGAAGCCTTCGGGGTTTTCTCTGCCATCTTGGCCTGCAGCAACCTGGCCGCCCCGTTTGGCTATTTGGGCCAATCGGAACTGCTGATCCAGCGCCTCAGCCGGCAGGGATCCCCGACTTGCACCCAGGGGGTTGGCCCCAGCTTATGGCTGGCGGGATTGGGCTGTGGGGGGATGGCGCTGGTGTTGTGGCCCCTCTTGAGCGTTTGGCTGGCCGGGACGCCAGCAGCGGTGGTGGGGGTATTGCTTTTGAGCGATCTGCTGTTCATCGCGGTGCCAGAGGTGTACAGGGGGATCCTGATCGGGAGAGAGCAGGCTGCTGGGGTAGCCCTCATCGACACGGGCATGGCGCTGGGGCGATTGGGGGCAGTATTGCTGGCGGTGGCCTTGGGCTGGGGATCCCTGGTGCAATGGGCTGTTCTGTACGGCCTGATGGTGTTGGTCGTGCTGCTGCTGATCGCGAGGGGGATGGGGCGGTGGAGCGAGCCTTCTCCCCCCTTGGCCCTGAGCTGGCGAGATCTGCGGGAACGGCTGATAGCGGGCTGGGACTTTGCGGTGGGGCTGGCCGCGGTGAAAACCTTCACCGATTTGGATAAGCTGCTCTTGCCCCGTTTGGCCTCAGCAGCGGCGGGGGGTCTTTACAGCGCTGCCTATCGGGTGATCAACTTCTCGCAAACGCCGATGATCGCCCTGCTCACCAGCCATTTTGCCGAGCTGTGCCGCCAAGGGCAGAAGGGCCTTCCGCAAGGCTGGCGCTACGCCTGGCAGCTTTTCCCTTGGGTGGTGGGCTACGGCAGTTTGGCTGCTCTGGGGCTGGCCCTGGGATCCTACGGAATCCCCTGGGTGCTGGGATCGGCTTACCGGGAAACGGCCCTCATCCTGCGTTGGCTCAGCCCGGTCATTTTGCTAGAGGGGATCCACCTTTTGCTATCTCACCTGCTCACTGGAGCAGGGTTGCAAAAGCCCCGCAGCCGTCTGCAACTGATGGCTCTGGGGCTGAATGGGCTTTTGAATGCGGTTTGGATCCCAAGGTGGGGTTGGCAGGGGGCGGCCCTAGCGACCTTGCTGTCGGAGATGGCCTTGGTGCTGGCTTTGCTGCTGTTGATTGGGGGGCGATTGCACGCTCTGCAGAGATCTGGGCCTAGGGAGCCTTAACAATTTTGTAGGTGGCTTTGGCATCGGGGCCAAAGGTGATCACATCCCCCGACTTGAGCTGGTGGGTGGTCAATTTCTGGCCGTTGATCAACAAGCCATTGGTGCTGGGGCGACCTTCCAGATCCCCATCCAAAATGCGGTAGCAATATTCTCCCTCTCGCTCGGCGGGAATCCGCAGCAGCATGGCGTGGTAGCGGGAGGCATACTGAGAGTTGAGACAGATGTCGTTCGCCAAGTCCCGACCGATGAAGTATTTGGCGGATCCCAGCACCTGGGTACGGCGGCCATCTCGGTCTTCCACGATCAAGATGTGCTGGTGGGTACCGGAAGGAGAAGGCACAGATTCAACCATACTTCCGCTGTCAATACCAGTGTTTAACCGTACCTCAAACTATACCGAAGTTTAGCCTTCTTCCTGCTATCGCTGGGTCTGCAGAATCGCTCATCCAGCGCCCCAGAACTCTCGACCGATCCAGTGGGCTAGCGAGGAACATTCTGGAGCAATGAGCCGACCCATCCGGGGAAGAGGGTGTAAGCTCCTACCGCCCATTGGGCCATGCCCACCACCACCTCTGACTTGGACTGGCGAGCGGCATCCCAAATGGCTTCGGCAACTTCTTCCGGCTGGCTGACCCAAAAACTCTCCAGCGCCTGTTGCATTTGCTCACGGGCTTTGCCACCTGAGGTTTGGGAGTGGCCATCGGGAGAGGACGCTGGCCCCACCTCATCCAGAAAAATGGCTCGCTTGAGGAAATTGCTGCTGACGATGCCCGGATGGACGCCAATTACCTGGATCCCTTGGGGTTGCAGTTCCAGACGCAGCGCTTCTGTCAGCCCACTGACCGCGTACTTGCTGGCACAATAGGCGCTCATCTGGGGCAGGGGCATTTTGCCGCCAATGGATCCCACGTTGATGATCTGGCCTTTTTTGCGCTTCAACATGTCGGGGAGCACGGCTCGGATGGTGTGGAGGTAGCCCCAAAAGTTGACCGCCATCAAAGCCTGCCAGTGTTCCAGGGTAGTTTGCAAAAAAGGGCCACTCATGCAGATGCCGGCGTTGTTGATCAGGCAATCGATGCGGCCATAGCGTTCTAGGGTTCTCTCCACCAGGTTTTGCACCTGTTCTGGCTGCGTGACATCAGTGGGAACGGCCAAGACCTCGGCGTTGAGGCTTTGCTCTAGGTCGATGGCCGTTTGCTTCAGGGTTTCGGCAGTGCGGGCAGCCAGCGCCAATCGGTAACCCCCACGGGCAAAGGTAAAGGCAGTAGCTCTGCCGATGCCTTCAGAAGCGCCTGTAATTAAAACAACATCGGCCATCCTGCTTCTCCGCAAATCTGGACTGGGATCCTTCTACCTGTTGTAGCTTCTCCGAGAGTTAGGGATCCCTGCTTGGCTGAGGGCTTAAGATACTGAACAATAGCGAAGATAGGGTGTATGGCCTCTACCTACTCATTTGATATCGTCAGTGATTTCGATCGGCAGGAACTGGTGAACGCTGTGGATCAAGCCCGACGGGAGATCAAACAGCGCTACGACCTCAAGGATACTCAGACGGAAATTGAGCTGGAGGAGGGATCCCTGACCATCACCACCGCCAACGACATGGCCCTCAACTCCATTCGGGATCTGCTTCTTACCAAAGCGGCCAAGCGGGGTCTATCCCTGAAGATCTTCGACTTCCAACCCCCAGAGAGCGCCGGCGGCAACCGAGTGCGCCAGGTGGTTCACCTGAAAAAGGGCATTGATGCCACACTGGCCAAACAGATCGCCAAGCAAATCCGCGACAACTTTAAGAAAGTGCAGCCTGCCATTCAAGGGGATCTGGTGCGCGTTTCCGGCAAGGATAAAGACGAGCTACAGGCGGTCATTCAAATGCTTAGGCAGCAGGACTACCCGGTGGCGCTGCAATTTGTCAACTATCGATAGGGATCCTCTGGGCTTCCGTATCTTTCCCCTCAACCCCTCTTGCAAGATTAGAGATCTCAGGATCTGTGAAATGTTGGGTTTAATGGCTGCTGGAAATGGTGATGGCCTACGCTCCTCAAAGCTTGAGTTTTCGGCCAATTGGGATAGGGGGCTATGGTGAGAAATCTTGTGAAAGTAACCGTCGGAATCAAGCCAGCAAGTCTCTGAGAATCTCATTGGAAAATAGCCAGCCATCGGGCGGAATCAGCCGTAGCCGGCCTGCCTCACAACTGGCCCATCCCTTCTCAAAATAGGGATCCAGCCTCTCCAAAGCTTGCTCGACCTTTGGGTGGCCAAAACGCTCCTGTAAATGGCACAAATCCAGACCTTCCTTTAGACGCAACCCCAACATCAAAGTATCCATCCAAACTTCCTCTGGGGATGCTTCAGGAGGGAGAGGGTGGACTCCGACTTTCACCTGCTCGAAGTAGTGGTAAAGGGTTTTGGGCTGCTGAATGCGCCGTCCCCCCTCGTAGCCGACGGATCCCATGCCAAAGCCAAAGTAAGGGCGATTTTCCCAGTACACTCGGTTGTGGCGACAGGCGTAGCCGGGGCGGGCAAAATTGGAGATTTCGTAGTGGATGTAGCCCGCTTCGGTGAGCAGCTTCCGCGCCATTAGGTACATGGCAACTGTGGTTTCCTCGCTGGGCAAAGGCGCATCTCCCGGTCGGTACATCCGACCAAAGCGGGTTCCCGGTTCAATCGTCAGATCATAGACGGAGACATGGGTGGGGTTGATCTCAAGAACAGCTCGTAGAGACTGCTGCCAGTGTTCCAAAGTCTGGTAGGGCAGCCCAAAGATCAAATCCAGGTTGAAATTCTCAAAGCCCGCCGCCTGCAAGTCGGCCACGGCTTCGTAAACTTCCTCCACTCCATGCAGGCGACCACAAGCGGCCAGCAGCTCTGGCTGAAATGCCTGTACCCCTAGGCTGATGCGGTTGACCCCCAGCTCCCGGTAGCCCGCCAACTGCTCCCGCGTCAGGGTGCCGGGGTTGGCCTCTAGGGAAATCTCACAGTCAGGATGAAACGGGATCCTCTCCCTCAATTGAGTCAAGATCCGCCCCAGTTGCTCCACCGTCAGCAGAGAAGGGGTGCCACCCCCGAAAAAAATGCTGGTCAACGGTCTGGGATCCCCGGCCAGATGGCGGTAGCGGTAGGCGCCGCCGATCTCCCGGCAGAGCATTTGCACGTAAGTTTCTATCAACTCTCGGGTGCCCAAGCCCGTGGCAAAATCACAGTAGTGGCAGCGTTGCCGACAAAAAGGGATGTGCAGGTAAGCCGCCTCAGGCCAATCAACCTGGTCGCGACAGGGTTGCGGAGCAGTACCGGTCGGAGTGGGATCGTGCGAAGCAATTGCCACAGCCATGAGTCAGCTCAAACGGGTTAGAACCACTATACTGATAGACTCCTAAACTCCTCACGAGAAGGGATCCCATGGGGACTGTACGCCTGGCGGTGATCGACTATGAGGCGGGAAATCTGCATTCGGCTTGCAAAGGGCTGGAGCGGGCCGGAGCTGAGGTGCAGCTAGTAACAGAGCCAACTGGACTAGCGGCTTTTGACGGCATTGTCCTGCCCGGCGATGGGGCCTTTGACCCAGCCATGCAGCAGCTGCGGGCGCGGGGCTTTGGGAAAGCGATCCGGGAAGCTGTGGAGCGGCAACAGCCTTTTTTAGGCATTTGCCTTGGGCTGCAAGTTTTGTTCGAAAGCAGCGAAGAGGGAACAGAGCCAGGGCTGAGCATTGTGCCTGGACGGGTGCAGCGCTTTCGACCGGAGCCGGGCTTGCGTATCCCCCACATGGGCTGGAACCAGTTGCACCTTACCCAACCCCAATCGCCTCTTTGGGCAGGGATCCCGGATCAAAGCTGGGTTTACTTTGTCCACTCCTACCACGCAGTGCCCAATGACCCAAGCTGGGTGGCTGCTACCACCCAACACGGCAGCCAAACCTGTGTAGCCGCTATTGCCCGCGGCACCTTGTTTGCTACCCAATTTCACCCCGAAAAGTCGGGCCCTGTTGGCTTGCAGATGTTGCAAAACTTTGTCGAGTTTGCTGCCCGTTGCTCCCTTTTATCTGCTCCCAGAGCTTAGTGCCCCATGAACTACTGGCTGATGAAATCTGAGCCCAGCGTTTACAGCATCTGGGATCTGCAGCGGGAAGGCCAAACCCTCTGGGATGGCGTGCGCAACTACCAAGCCCGCAACTATCTGAAGGCAATGCAGCCTGGGGATCGCGCCTTTTTCTACCATTCCAACGCCGAGCCACCCGGAATTGCCGGTTTGATGGAGATCCTGGAAACCCACGTGGTGGATCCCAGCCAGTTTGATCCGACCAGCCCCTACTACGATCCCAAATCTACCCGCGAGGATCCCCGCTGGCATACGGTGCGAGTGCGGTTTGTCTCAGCCTTTGGGCGATTGATCCCTTTGGCTGAATTGCGAGACACCTTCACCCCAGAGGAGCTGGAAGTAGTACGACGGGGCACGCGACTGTCGGTCATGCCGGTTGCCGAAGGGGTGGCGAAACGATTGCTGGCGCTGACGGGAGTTTCTACGCAGTCTCCTCTATGATGGGCGAGGCCAACCTGAGTGGGGCCAGTTTGCGTGGCGCCGACCTAAGTGGGGCGGATCTAACGGGGGCGGATTTGCGAGGGGCCAATCTGTCGATGGACAACCTAAAGAGCGCTTTTCTGGAAGGGGCAATCTACAGTGCCAACACCCGCTTTCCCGCCGAGTTCGACCCAAAATTTGGAGGGGATGACATTGTTCGGCGCTGACCCCAGCTCACCGGCTTAAAATTCATGAGCCAAAAGCCGAGAGCCCCCACTGCTGCAAGCTATCGAAGGCAGCATAAGCCGTTAGATCTGGCTGCAGGGGCGTAATCGACACATAGCCCTCGGCAACTGCCCGCACATCAGAGCAGGGATCCACCTCCTCTTCCACCACCTCTCCTGCCAGCCAGTAGTAGGCCTTGCCGCGCGGATCCACCCGTTTCTCGTAGAGATCTGTGTACTTGCGCCAGGCCAGGCGGGCCAAGACCATGCCGCGTATTTCAGCCAGCGCTAGGGGGGGCACGTTGATGTTCAACAGCATCGGCTCCCCCAGGGGTTTCAGGCTCAGTTTCTCCAGTAGCTTCAGCACCACCTGGGCCGCTGGTTGAAAATCCTGATGGGTAAAACTGGCCAAGCTTACTGCCAGGCTAGGGATCCCTTCCAATAGCCCTTCCATTGCCGCCGAGACAGTGCCGGAGTAGAGCACATCCGTGCCCAGATTGGCTCCCTGATTGATGCCGGAAATCACCCAATCGGGAGGACGATCCAATAGCCCGTCCAGACCTAACTTGACACAGTCGGAAGGGGTGCCCGAACAGGCCCAGGCCTGCACTTCTGGAGGAAATCCCTCCCGCACCGGATCCACCCGCAGCGGCTTGTGCAACGTCAGGGCGTGGCCGGTGGCCGAGCGCTCCCGATCCGGACAGACCACCGTTACCTGGTGCCCCCCCAGCTGGGCCAGCGCTGCCGCCAAACACCGCACCCCTGCCGCCTGGATGCCATCGTCGTTGCTGATGAGAATATTCATCCCAGCCACCCCACACCCGCCCTTAGACATACACCAGTCTGACCCAATGATCTGCGCTGATCCCCCAGGTAGGCGAGTTCAGCGGCAGAATCTGAAAATTTACGGCTTCTTGGGGTTATTATTGGACGTAGCCTTTTGAACAATATCAGTAGGAACACAATGTCACCCTATAAGGTCAAGTGCCATTATGAAGCTAAGGTAAAGTAAACCCTGCGGTTTCCTTCCTCTTTGTATTTGCCTTCTTGTGTGTATCTTGCTGTTTCTCCATCCCCATCTTCCTAAGACTCCGTCCCGTTGACGTGTAGGTGCTCCGCACCGCCGGCGCGAACGCGGAAGCGTTGCATAGCCTACAGCCGGGTAAAGCTGGAAAGTCTGTAAAACCCATCAGGTCGCTCGAGCGACAGGAAGTTGATCTCATGTCACTTGTTTCCATCACATCGGCAACAGAGGCTCAGGAATGGCGTGAGCTTTGCCAGTGGGCCGAGGAGCACTACCGCTGTCGCACCTTTCCCAAAGACGTGCGCATTCCCACTCGTCCGGGATTGGTGTACATCACCCAAGAGGGAGTGGTGCGCCTGGTCAGCCAAACTCCAGAGCGGCGGGAGGTCTTTGTTGGGTTCATCACGGCTGGATTTCCTTTTGAGCTGAGCAACCCAGAGCGCTTTGAGTTGAAAGCCTGCACCCACGCCGATCGCACCACGGTGATGTGGTTTTACTGGCAAGACCTGGAGCAGTGGCCCTATCTGCACCAGAAGATTCAGGAAAACTTCCGCCAGCAACTGCAACGGAAGCTGCTGTGGTTGGGAAATCTGGGCCAACGGCGCGCCATCGATCGCCTCAAGGGCTTCTTGAGCCTGTTGATCGAAGAGTATGGACAGCCCTGTGAACAAGGGATGTATCTCCCCTGGCCCCTTACCCATGCCCAGATTGGGGATGCCATTGGGGCCACTCGTGTGACGGTGACTCGTCTTCTGGGATCCCTGCGTTCGAAAGGGTTTGTGCAGGTGCTGGATCAAAACTTAATTTGCATTCCCAACGGGGTAAAGCTCCAGCCCACTCCGAAGAAGGCGGCCAGCGCCTAACCCTGCTGTCTAGATGCTATCCAGAGTGTTATGCCTACAGCAGTCGGGAACTGCACTGCTGACGCGATGGGCCTGCAGCTCCACTACCGTACTTGGGGAAAAGGGATCCCCTCCCTCCCAATCTTGATGCTCCACGGCCATCCGGGCAATGCCGACTGCATGGCGGTATTTGCAGAGGCAGTGGCGGGAATGCACCCCTGTGTGGCGCCAGATCTGCGTGGCTATGGACGTTCGCAGGTGGTGGATCCCTTCGAGATGGAGGAGCACCTAGAGGACTTGGAGCGACTGCTGGATCGCCTGGGCTGGCAGGCGTGTCTGGTGCTGGGCTGGTCTTTGGGCGGGATCCTGGCCCTGGAGTTGGCTTTGCGGCTGCCGCAGCGGGTAAAGGGTTTGGTCTTGGTGGCCAGTGCAGCCTGCCCCCGCAGCAACCATCCCCCCACCGATTTTTGGGATCAGGTCAACACCGGCGTTGCCTCGCTGCTCAACTGGCTTTGGCCCGGCTGGGAATGGAACATCGAGACCTTTGGCCGTCGCTCCCTTTACCGCTACCTGATGCAGCAACAGACCCCAACGGCCTATCGGTATTTGGCGCACATGGCCTTGCCCGCCTATCTGCACACCTCCCCCCAGGCTCGCCAAGCTCTGCGCGCCGCTTTGCAACGGGGCTACAACCGCGAGGGAGATCTGCACCGAATTCGCATCCCGGTACTGCTTATGGCCGGCGAGCGGGATCGCCACATCACCGCCAACAGCAGCCTGGCCACAGCCCGCGCCCTGCCCCACTGCACCTGCATTGTCTATCCCAACGTGGCTCATCTCTTTCCCTGGGAGATCCCCGACCGGGTGGGACAGGATCTGCGCCGCTGGCTCAGCGCTCAAGACTGGGCAAGTGGGATCCCGGTGGTTGGCTCTTCCGCTCCCTCTGCAGACAAGGCGGCAGAAGCCTGACCCTGGGCCAACTTCCGCAGCCGGGCAAAGGCCTCTTCCTCTAGATGGATCTGCTGCTGCTGTTGTTCTTCTGGGGTGCGCAGGCGCTTTCCCAACGGCTGTTGCAGCGTGCCCAAGAGCAACGGCTCGGAAACTCCCGGCTCGGGATGGATGACGGTGCGGGCCCGCAAGGTGAACACCGGCGAACCGGTGGAGAAGCGGCCCGGGGATCCCAAATCGCTGGCCGCCTGCTTCAGGGTGAGGATCAGTTGCTCTGGGGTGATATCCGGGCTGACAGCAATAACCGCTCGATCCGCCCCTTGGTCATAGACGGTGGTGTAGGGGGCAGCACCGGGAATGCGGGAGCGAAAGATCGGCCCCAAGCTGAGGGCAAAACATCCCGCTGTTAAAACCAGCGCAAACGCCGTGTAGCCCACCAGCGCAAACTTCAAGGGCCAATTGCGGATCCAGGCCAGCAGGGTGAGCACAGCCAGCAAGCCTGCTAGACCTAGCCCAATTTGGGTGGCAGAGGCAAAGAAAGATAAAGTTGCATCCATGATTCCCCAGTTTAGCGGCTAGAGCTTCATCTCTAGGATGCAGGATGAGCCCGATTCTGGCTGCCCTATCTAAGGACTCCGTCCCGCTGGCACCCTGCTCCAGAAGGGCTTGGCTGGTTCTATCACCAAACCCCTGTGAGAAGAGGCAAGACGGATCAACCTACCAAACACAGAAAGCGGCGAGCCCTACAGATTTGAGGAGCATGGGCAAGGTCGGATTCGAACCGACACGGTTTCCCGCCGCATTTTGAGTGCGGTGCGTCTACCAGTTTCGCCACTCGCCCGACTTGGAACCATTATCCTACTGAACTGGCGAAACCTCGTCAACCAATCCCCCGAACTCTATCGGCGGCGGTCTTTCTCCAGTTGCTGGGCCTTTTGCCGAAGCTGGCGGGTTTGCTCCATCACCTCCTCCAGATCCTCGTGGGATAGCCGCTCGACGTAGTTAATTTTGATCTCTTCCAGCAAGTCTTGCAGGAGAGAGCGAATTTCTTCCGAAGCATGCTCCTGGCTGAGTTCCCGTGCCAAGACCTCACCAAACCGCTGCATCAGTTGCGCTGCCAGCTTGGAGCCGACGGGATCCTCGAAACTGCCCGTCAGGGTTTTGTAGGTGGTGGTGGTCAGCTCGTTGGCCAGGCGCTCCGTCAGTTGGCCAGGCAGGGATCCCAGGCCGGGAAGCTGTTCTAGAGTTTGCATGGCAGGCAACTGCTTGAGCAGGCCATCCAGGTTGTAGCGGAGCAGTTGTTGCAATTCCGGTTGCACCTGGAGCAAAACGCGGTAGAGAACAATGCGAAAAACCAGGTTGGCAATCGCCTCCAGCTCGTTGGTGTTGTTGATATCAATGTAGTCGCGCTGGGTACGCGCTGCCGGCAGCAGGGGCAGGGATCCGCGCTGAATGGATACCTGGATTTGGTTGATCACCCGCACAACAATGACTTCCGTCAGATCCTCGGCGAAGTTGGTGACAAAGCCCTGGCTCACCTGGGCGCGTACCCGCTCCAGATCCAGCAACTGCGCTTGTCCCAGCCGGATAGTGACGGGGATCACCCGCAGCCAGCGCCAAAAGGGCAGCAGCAACAGCACATCGTACCAACGCCAGAGCATGGCATCCAGCCAATTGACGCCGGTGTAGCGGCGGCTGATGGCCACCGTGCGCAGCAAAAATTCCAGCCCAAACAGAAGCACGAAGGGAAAATCCAGCACCGGGAAAAAGTCAACAGGGTTACCGCTCTCACCAATGGGGCGGAAATAGTTGGTCTCAAAGAGGGGGCGCAGCCGGGTCTGGAAAAATTCAATTCCATCTGCGGGATCGGCGCTGGCCAAGTACTCAGCAGTCCAAAAGCGGGCAAAGGCGGCTCTGGCAGAGTCGGCTTCTGGGATGTGCTCCCGCATCAAATTGAGGATACGCACAAACTGGCCAGTTTTGTTGGCGCCGTAAACTACCCGGCTCCGACCGCTAAGCGGTACGGAGCGGGCTTTCAGTAGCCCTGAGCCTGTTCTGCTCTACCAGA
>NZ_JANSHM010000056.1:0-7387 GCF_047461635.1 Synechococcus sp. W55.2
CACAGCTTCATCAAAGCGCATTCCTCCCGGCACTGACCCTACGGGTACAGTGCGGGGCTCCTGCGATTTCTAGCTGAGAATCCGTTGAGCAGCGTTCAAAGGACTCCGTCCCGGCCTTGGGTCAACCGGTTGGTTTGAGTCAGCCTTAGTCTACCACCCCTGGGGTGAGCCACCCTTGGCTTGAGCAAGCTGTAGTGCAACCTGGCCAAAATGCCGCCAAATGGCCTCTGCCTGTGGCCCCACCTGGCGCAGAATCCAACCCTTACAGATGGGATCCGGAGACTTGACCAGCCAGTATGGGGACTCCGTTCCGCTGATGTGAACGGTCAGCCAAGTGGGTTCCGGCCAATCCCCCAGCAAGTACAGGGATCCCCAACAGAGATGGGATCCCAGCACTGACGCGGCGGAGACCTGCCGATGGGGAAAGTGCAGGTCTATGTGTTCCTGCAGCCAGAGTTTTCTCCCCTCGGGGGAGGATGGGATCCCAGCAGTGACCCAAACTTGCAAGCAGTTGGCAAGATGTTCAAACTGCCAGCGTTCGTCCATGGCCAGCCGTCCGGCAGTCCAGATCTCGGCATAGGCCAGGCGGGCTGTGGGATCCAGTTCGATCTGCACCTGCTGGCGAAAGTCTGCCCCTGCCCCCGGAATGGTCGGGTGAGGGATCCAGATCAACTGGCTGGTGGGGGCCAGCTTGACCTTGACCTGTTGCCGAATCAAGCCGGGATGTAGCCGCATTGCCCCTTGGGTGCGAATTTCCAGCGCCGAGCCTGGCCCCAGCCCGATCTCGATCCGGTGGCGATCCCCACCCAGCAGGCCACCGTTGGGGTTGCGCAGGTAGTAGACGGGCGGTTCCCCAAGGGATCCCAGCCATTGCAAGGGAGCCTGAGAATACTCCCAAATGTGGGTATGGTCGCCTCGGCGGGTTGCCTTCAAGATGGCCTTACCGAAGTTCACAGGCGGCTCACCGAGGGGGAATTGGCCTTGATGGGGCGAAACAGCACCTCCCGCTCCAGCCAACTGAGAACCTGCTCCAGCCCCTCGCCCGTGCGCAGGTTGGTAAAGACAAAGGGCCTGTCTCCCCGCATACGACGGGCATCCCGTTCCATCACCCCCAAGTCTGCCCCCACATAGGGAGCCAGATCGATCTTGTTGATCACCAACAGGTCGGAGCGGGTGATCCCCGGCCCCCCCTTGCGCGGGATCTTGTCCCCTTCGGCCACGTCGATGACGTAAATGCAGGCGTCCACCAGCTCAGGGCTGAAGGTAGCTGCCAAGTTGTCCCCCCCCGATTCCACCAAGATGAGATCCAGGGGGCAAAAGCGGCGCTCCAGCTCCTGAATGGCGTCTAGGTTGAGGGAGGCATCTTCCCGAATGGCGGTGTGGGGGCAGCCGCCGGTCTCTACGCCAATGATCCGCTCTGCCTCCAGGGCCTTGGCCCGCACCAAAAACTCGGCATCCTCGCGGGTATAGATATCGTTGGTCACCACCGCCAAAGACAGGTGGTCCCGCAGCGCCAAGCAGAGCTTTTCCACCAAAGCGGTTTTTCCAGATCCCACCGGGCCGCCAATGCCAACCCGTACCGGCTGGGAAGTTTGCGCAACTTTGCCCGACATCGGATACCTGCTCCTCTTTTTGGGCATTCTAGAACCAGATGCTTGCAAGGGATCCGAGTATGGTTCGGCTTTTGGTGGCAACTGCTGTGGTGCTGGTGGGATTTTTGCTGGTTAACCGCCTCTATCGCAACCCGCTGAGTTCGGAGCCGAGACCAGAGCAAGCCAGCCCGGAAGCTGCCCAGCAGGGGATCCCTCAAGGTGGGCCGCTGCAGATTTACCAATCGCGGGATCAACTGCAGCAAACCCTCAACCAAGGGGCCACAGCCACCCAGCAGCAGGTGGAAGCCGTTGAGCAATCCTTGGGCAATCCTTGACAGGTTGCAAGCCCTGCAGGAGTGTCTGGAACGAAACCAAAAGACCAAGGCCCCCTTCTCAACGGGAGAAGGGATCACTCACCAAGGCTGTGAATCCCCCTTAGGCTTGGGCGGATCCCCCAGACGCGCTAAAGTCGAGAATGCTGCAATTTTACAGACTGTCCATGCGGATCCCTCCTGTTACCCCAGAGAAAGCCGATAAGCAACTGCAAAAGGTTTACGAAAGCCTGGAGAAAACCTACGGCACCGCCCTCAACCCCCTGCAGGTGATGGCCCACAAGCCCCAACTGATGCGAGCCGTGATGAACCTGTACGGGGCGCTGCACACGGAAAACCCCAACCTGCCTGAAGAGCTGAAGGAGCTGGTCAGCATCCGCATTGCCCAAATCAACGGCTGCCGCCACTACTGCCTTCCCTACCACACCCTGCAGGCGCAAAAGTACGGCGCCTCCCCTGCCAAAATTGCGGCGGTGGCCCAGGCCCGCACCAGCACCCTCTACACCGAAGCGGAGAAGCTGGCCATCGAGTACGCCGAGCGGATGACCGTGCCCAGCATGGTGGTCACCGATAGCTTCTTTGCCCAGCTAAAAGCCATTTGGTCAGATGAAGATCTGGTGGAGCTATCGGCTTGGATTGGCTTTATGAACTTCTGGACTAAGGTGATTGCCGCCCTGGATGTGCCTTTGGATCCCATCTTTGCCGAGCAACTTCACGTCTCATGAACAACCGGCAAACTCCCCTCTCTCAGGGGGGTAAGGGATCCCGACCCAAACCCTCCACTAGGCCCAGTCGTCTCGCGTGCTAAAGCTGCGGTCGTACACCTGGCCGCGGGCATGGATCTGGCGAGTCCGGGCGAACAGCTCTTCTTCGCTCAGGCCCCACTGTTCCAGGATTTGATCCAAATCCCGCTGCAGATCCCAGGCGCCGGGGAAGCCGTGGTAACGGATGCGCAAACGGGCAACTTCCGCCAGTACCCAATCCGAGAGGGGCCTCTCCTGGGCCTGTACCATCAGCTCATCGAGCACAGCCCGGTCGGTGGCATACTGCGGATGTTGCTGCTCTCTCCGGGATGGGCCATTCGCGGGTGAACGGGATATAGCCATCGGTCTCCCTCCTTTTTCTCTCACTCTAGTTGAGTTCCCCTGGAGATTTTCAATATCGAGGATTGGGATCCTTGATGGCATGGGATCCCGAGAAGGCAGAAGAAAACCGCTATACTGCAAATGTTGCAGACTATAAACATTCTTCAGTTGCGGAGGCGGCGGCTATGCCCATGCCCATGATCGAGACCCGTACCGACCGGATGTTGCTCAACTTTGGGCCGCACCATCCCTCCATGCATGGGGTTTTGCGCCTGCTGGTCACCCTAGACGGTGAAAACATCGTCGATTGCGAACCGGTGATTGGCTACTTGCACCGCGGCATGGAAAAAATCGCCGAAAACCGCACGGTGGTGCAATACCTGCCCTACGTCTCCCGTTGGGACTACGGGGCCGGCATGTTCAACGAGGCCATCACCGTCAATGCCGTTGAGAAACTGGCCGGGATCAGCGTGCCCAGACGGGCCAGCTACCTACGGGTGATCATGCTGGAGCTGACCCGCATCACCAACCACCTGCTTTGGTTTGGTCCCTTCTTGGCGGATTTGGGCGCCCAAACCCCCTTCCTCTACGCCATGCGGGAGCGGGAGTGGATCCTAGACTTGTTTGAAGCCGTCACCGGCATGCGCCTGATCAACAACAACTATTTCCGGGTAGGCGGCGTAGCAGTGGATTTGCCCTACGGCTGGACGGAAAAATGCCTAGACTTTTGTGAGTATTTCCTGCCCAAAGTGGATGAGTACGAACGGCTGGTGACCGACAACCCCATCTTCCGCCGACGGCTGGAAGGGGTGGGAGCCATCTCCAAGCAGGATGCCATCAATTGGGGGCTGTCCGGCCCCATGCTGCGGGCCTGTGGCGTCAACTGGGATCTGCGCAAAGTGGATCACTACGAATGCTACGACGACTTCGACTGGGAGGTGGCCGTTTATCCCGAAGGGGATTGCCTAGCCCGCTATCGGGTGCGCATGAAAGAGATGCGCGAGTCCTGCAAGATCGTGCAGCAAGCCGTCAAGGCTTTGCCAGGAGGCCCCTTTGAAAACCTGGAAGCCAAGCGGATGCTGGAGGGGCCGAAGTCGGAGTGGAACAAAGGGGACTACCAGTTCATTAGCAAAAAGCCTTCCGCCAATTTCAAGATCCCCAAAGGGGAAGCCTACGTGCGGGTGGAGAGCGCCAAAGGAGAGCTGGGCATTTACATCGTGGGAGACGACAACGTTTGCCCCTGGCGCTGGAAGATCCGACCCCCCGGCTTTGTCAATTTGCAAGTGTTGCCTCAGCTCATTCGCGGCATGAAGGTAGCCGACATGATCGCCATCCTCGGCAGCATTGACATCATCATGGGCGAGGTGGATCGCTAAGATACTTACGGAAAGCGAGGACAAAGGCAATGGCCTGGGCGATCTTGGTTCTGCCGCTGTTGATTGTGTCTGTCATTGCTGCGATTATTGGCCCCAAGCAATGGGCTAAGTACCAAGAGGAAAGGCGCCGCCGCGCGGAGGAGCTATCCGATGCTCGCCTTCAGGCCATCATCCAGCAGGAGCTACGCCGCCGCAACCGTCCCCCCCAATCGGATCCCAACGGCAAGACCTAGCTACAGGGATCCCAAACCCTACCCAACCCGCCATCTCTAGGGAGCTACTCACCCCCATGACAAACGCTGGTATCGACCTACAACTTGGCTTCGAGACTGCCCTACAGAACCTAGGCTTGGGAGCAGGCGCAGCCCATGCCCTCTGGATGCCCCTGCCGATGTTGCTGCTGATCATCGCCGCCACCTTGGGGGTGATGGTCATGACCTGGCTGGAGCGAAAAATCTCGGCAGCAGCCCAACAGCGGATTGGCCCCAACATGGCCGGCCCTCAGGGGGTGCTGATCCCGATTGCCGATGGCATCAAGCTGCTGACTAAAGAGGATGTTCTGCCCATCCTGGCCGACCCGGTTTTGTTCACGCTGGGGCCGATATTGGTTTTCCTGCCCGTCTTTTTGTGCTACCTGGTGGTTCCCTTTGGCCAGAACCTATTGATCTCCAACATTGCCATTGGCGTGTTCTTCCTGATCGCCACCTCCAGCGTGCAACCCATCGGTTTGTTGATGTCGGGCTACGGTTCCAATAACAAGTACTCCTTGCTGGGTGGGCTACGCGCGGCAGCTCAATCGATCAGCTACGAACTGCCGCTGGCCCTGTCAGTGTTGGCCGTGGTGCTGATGAGCAACGGTCTGGACACGGTGGGGATCGTGGAGCAGCAGAGCGGCCTGGGCATTCTGAGCTGGAACGTCTGGCGGCAGCCCATTGGCTTTGTCATTTTCCTGATCTCGGCTCTGGCGGAAACGGAGCGGATCCCGTTCGATTTGCCGGAAGCAGAAGAAGAGCTGGTAGCCGGTTACCAAACGGAGTACTCCGGCATGAAGTTTGCCCTCTTTTATCTGGGATCCTACGCCAACTTGCTGCTGGCTTCTCTGATTGCGGCAGTGCTGTACTTGGGGGGTTGGTCGTTTGTGGTGCCGGTGGAAACGATTGCTGCACTTGCCGGGATTCCTTTGGATAACCCTTTCTTGCAGATCGGCGCGGCGGCCTTAGGCATTGTCATGACGATGGTCAAAGCTTTTATCTTCATCTTCTTGGCCATCCTGCTGCGCTGGACCTTGCCGCGGGTGCGCATTGACCAACTGCTGGACTTGGGGTGGAAGTTTTTGCTGCCCGTATCCTTTGTTAACTTGCTGCTGACGGCAGCCCTAAAGCTCGCCTTCCCCACCTTTTTTGGGGGTTGAATGAGAAGTAAAGAGGCCAGAGAGGGAGAACATAGACCATGACTTTTCTAAAGCGTGTCAAAGAATATGTGGGCGATGCCTTCCGAGCTGCCAAATACATTGGCCAAGGGATGGGGGTTGTCTTCGACCACATGGGCCGGCGCCCGGTAACCGTGCAATACCCCTTCGAAAAGCTGATCCCCTCTGAGCGCTTTCGGGGACGCATCCACTTCGAGTTTGATAAGTGTATTGCCTGCGAGATCTGCGTTCGGGTTTGCCCCATTGATCTGCCGGTGGTGGATTGGGCCTACAACCCAGAGCTGAAGAAAAAAGAGCTTTACAGCTACAGCATTGATTTTGGGGTGTGCATTTTCTGTGCCAATTGTGTGGAGTTTTGCCCCACCAACTGCCTCTCGGTAACCGAGGATTATGAGTTGGCTACTTACGACCGCCATGACCTCAACTACCATCAGGTGGCGATGGGCCGTTTGCCCTCCAAGGTAACTGAGGACCCAATGGTGACCCCACTGCGGGAGTTTGCCTATCTGCCCAAAGGGGTAATCGATCCCCACGACTTACCTGCCGGATCCCAGCGTGCCGGTAAACGACCCGAAGAGATTTTGGCGGAAATGCGCGCTGCCAAGGCAGCCAAAGAGAAGGAAGCCAAAGCTGCAGTGGAGTAGTCGGAACAGCCAACGGCCTAGATTGCTGGTGGAGAGACCTATCCCTAGGGGCAAAGAGAGTGTGAACTTACCCGCAGATTCCCCTGAGGCGGCTAACCCGCTAAAGGCTTGGGCGACAATTCCGCTCCTGCGAACTGTTTGCGAAGTGTTATGGTAAAGCGAATGGAAGCAGTTGACTGGGAGCAACGTTCAAACAGTTTCATCATAGGGTTCGGAAGAAAAAGAACAGGCAGCCGCCCCCTCTTACTAGGAAGGAGGCTAGAAGCACGGAGGCTAGCGAAGAACGCTGGCTGCAACTAGGGTTGTAGGTAGCCATCGCAAATCTCTAACAAGAAAACGAAATTAAGAGCCAAAGCTGCTTGCAAGGTTTGCCAACCCCCCTTCAGGGAAACCGAAAGGCAGGGTCACCCATATGGTAGGTACCCAAAGGGACATCAAAACCCGGCGGCAGGGCAACTGCTAAGTCTCCAGGGGAAGAAACGGCAGAAATACCCATAGCATCCTCACATTTCAAAAGGGTAGCCTTCCACGCCTGAGCAACCTTGAGCCAAAGGAAAACCAATCGCCTAAACACAGACAAAAGCTAGTTTACGGGAATGCTAGGTCCAAGGTTGAAATAAGTCGTGCTGCCAGGGTTAGTTGTGTTGTCGAAGGTGCTAAGGGTGATGGTTCCCACTGTGATGGGCGCTGGGGAAGGGATAGCAGGGGTGATACGAACCTGACCGCCAAAGGGAAGGATAAACGGAGCCGGGAAGGTGACGACATCCCCAGACACCGATGTGGAAGTGGCAATAACTGTGCCGTCTGCCTGAGTAATAGTTACCGTTGCAGCTGCAGGTAAGCTAGGGATTGTGATCCTTGGGCCAGAAGGTATGGGCGTGGGTGTAGGCGTCGGGGTGGAAGGAGGCGTCGGCCTAAGTGTGGGCACG
>NZ_JANSHM010000056.1:7487-18297 GCF_047461635.1 Synechococcus sp. W55.2
GGTGTAGGTGTCGGGGTGGGAGAAGGCGTCGGCCTAAGTGTGGGCACGGGTGTAGGTGTCGGGGTGGGAGAAGGCGTCGGCCTAAGTGTGGGCACGGGTGTAGGTGTCGGGGTGGGAGAAGGCGTTGGCTCAGGTGTGGGTGTGAAGAGTCCCACAGCAACTCTCTCAGCAAAGTTCCCCTGGAAGGCATTGCCGGCTAGGTAGGCTGCAATCACCACATCTGGGGTGCCGGGGGCCGCTTGAATTGCTATCCCTCTGCCCTCGCCCCGAGCCAGAAATGTATTTCCAGAAAGGGTACGGGCTTGTGTTCCTTGCAAGATGCGAATGCCGACGCTCCCGGCTATCCCACCCACGCCGATCCTGTTGGATTGAATGGATGGAATTGAGCCTGCCCCATCCAGTTGAATCCCGGTAGTGCCACTCGTACCTGCTTGCCGAGCCTGCAGCACTAAGCCAGCCCCAGCGGTAGGTGGATCCCCTTCGATTTGGTTGTTGCGGAAGGTCCCGCCGGAGTTGTCACCATAGCGAACGGCCAAAGTCCCTAAAGCTTGTAAGAGAATCGTGTTGTTCTCGAGGGTTGGGTTACTTCCTGGTGTTGTGCCTATGCCCACCCCGCCTGTTTTGCTAACGATTGACGAAATGCCGCTGACTCGACTGTTTCCGGAGATCTGCACACAGGGATCCAAAAATTGCTGGCACAAAATCTCGGCCAATTGGTTCAAGGCTCCCTCTAGAACCGCAGCATTGCCGTTGACCAAGATGTTGGAGCGAGGGTCGTTGAGGGTGACCTTGCGCGGCTGAAAAGTGCCACCGTTGACCTGAATCTTTCCACCTTCCAACACGACCTCTACCCCTTGCAGGCTAGTTTGGCTGGCTACAACCACATCGAACAACCCCGCTAGGATCTCGTAGGCAGCAGAGCTGGTAATCCGAATCCGCCCGCCATTGGTGCCGTCACCTCCATCCAGGGCGAGGTTCTTCTCCAGTCTCTCCTTGCCCGCCCCCAAAATCTGGATCAGCACCTCTAGTCCTGCTGTGGCATTTTGCAGCCGCTGCGCTTCTGCAACGGCATCGGCCACCTTGGTAAAGGGGCCCCTGGCCGGATCCACTCTCAGGATGATGGGCCCGCCACCTGGCGGAGGAAGAGGTGGAGAACTGCCGCCGCTGCCCCCACAGCCGAGGGCAATTCCGGCCAACAGGGGCAGCACCAGGGAAGTGATCCCCCAAGCAGATTTAGATAGCTGGCCGACCATAGGTGGAAAGCCCTTTAGAAGCGCTTATCGGTCAAGAGGGTCAGAGCAACCAACCACTGCCAGGAGGTCAAAATAGATGGCCAAGGTGGGATCCAATGCTCTCAGCAAAAACATCCTCTAATGGATCCCCTGTTCAGTCAAGGCTTCGCCAGGGATCCGCAATCAATCGGCAACAAAAATCTAACGCTCTTCAGGAACTTGGAGGGTTCCGGCGATAATGCTTTGCTTCACCGCTTCCACAGCAACCCCCAAATCTGCCGGGAGCAAGGCTTGGTTGTACTCCTCCAGGGCGTGGCCGACACCGTCATTCTCCAGGCCAAAGGTTCGAATGCCGCCGACAAAGGTGCCTTCCATCACGCTGCGAATCATTCCAGCAGTATCCGTGTCCATCAAAAAGCGCTGCACAGCCATACCCAAGCTAATCTCAAATCAAGGTGACACCTTAGCCCTTGTAGGCAGTCTCAGGGCAGCCATTGAGCCGGTGTATCTTGAGAAGGGATCCCTGTAGACCCGAGTTCACGATGTCTTTCTCCATCCGCTCCATCACGCCACAGCAGATGGCCCAATACCTGCAGGATCCTGAGGCCAGCCCTCTGCAACTGATCGATGTGCGCGAACCGGAAGAGCTGGAGCTGGTGAATTTGAATGCCCTGGGCTTTCGCAACTATCCCCTGAGCCAGTACGAGGAATGGAGGGAACGGATCCTCACAGAGCTGGATCCAGATCAGCCAACTTTTGTGCTCTGTCATCATGGCCTCCGCTCTGCTCAGATGAGCCAGTGGCTACAGGCCAACGGGTTCACTCAGGTTCATAACATCAGCGGCGGCATTCACGCTTGGGCTTGTGAGGTGGATCCCTCCCTGCCCACCTATTGAGGTCACGGGCAAACCAGCACCATGTTCCCCATTCTTCATCTGCAGGGGGATCCCCAGCAACGAGGCCAACAGTATGGATCCCAGGCGGCCCAACTCATTCGCCACAGCATTGCTAGTTACGCCCGCCAATTTGCCTACCGCTGTGGTCTCACCTGGCAGCAGGCCCAGACCCAAGCAGAGGGATCCCTGCCCTGGCTAGAGCGCCACGTGCCCCACCTGCTGGAAGAAATCCAAGGCATTGCCGCGGGGAGTGGCTTTCGTTTCGCCGAGATTCTGGCCCTCAATTTGCGCACCGAAATTTTATCCAGATCGGTTCCCAGGGGATCCCATCCCAACTGCGCCGCTGCTCTGGAACACAATCTCCAAAACGGAGTACCCCAGCACCCAGCGGATCCTGCTCATGAATGCAAGGCAATGGAGAAACTCATCGATCCAAACCCAGCCAAGTCAGATGGGGGAGAATGTACTACCCTAGCGGCCTTGCCCCAGGCTACCTCCACCCACCACACCTACTTGGCCCAAACCTGGGATTGGATCGGGGAGCAGCGCAGGGCCTGTGTGCTGTTGTGCGTTCGCTCCGATAACCACCCTGCCTACCTCACCCTGACCGAAGCTGGGATCCTGGCCAAAATCGGCCTCAACCGAGCAGGGTTGGCCGTGGCCCTCAACCTCTTGCGCTCTACCCTAGATGGGCAAACCGAGGGAATGCCGGTGCATTTGCTATTGCGCTTGTTGTTGGAGTGTGAGGAGTGGCAGCAAGCTGTGGAGAGGGTGAGATCCTATCCTTACACCGCCTCCTCTTGTGTCAGCGTTGCCGGTATTACAGGACAGGCGGTAGGCCTACAGCCCGCTAGTGCAATCAGCTTTGAAATCAGTCCACGAGGAATTGGCCTGCATCTCCCTCAAGGAGGGATCCTCGCCCACACCAATCATTTCCTGGATCCGGCCTTGCGAGAAGATGAGCTGCCCCCCATATAGGATCCTCCACAAGGCTAGAACGGGCCTATCATTTGCTTCGCCAGAGTGCTCAAACGGGAACCCTAGACGCGGTCGCTCTTCAAAAAATCCTACAGGACCGGACAAATGCCCCCCACTGCATCTGCCGCTATCCGGATCCCCATCTGCCCGTCTGGGATCGCACCGAAAGCGTGGCGGCTGTGGTGATGGATTTGAACCGGCAAATCTTACACCTGGCCCCCAACATTCCCGATCAAGTGGAGTTTGTACCGATTTCCGGGATTTTCTAGGTTTGGGAGATGCAGTAGGATCGAGCTGAAGAGAGAGGAGGGGCAGGCGATCGCGTCCTTGCTGTCGCCACCAGACAGCGGGATGAGGAAAGTCCGGGCTTTCAGAAGAACACACCGCTGGGGAAACTCCCAGTGCGGGTAACCGCGAGGATAGTGCCACAGAAACATACCGCCGATGGCTGGGATCCCAGCACAGGTAAGGGTGCAAAGGTGGGGTAAGAGCCCACCAGCAACGTCGTGAGGCGTTGGCTCGGTAAACCCCGGTGGAAAGCAAGGCCGCAGCCGCAGGATCATGGCTGTTCTTCGCCCCTGTTGGCTGCATCGAGATCACGGTACCCAAAGCGGGGAAGGGTGCTCTCGATGGTGGTGAGCCGCTAGAGGGTGATGGTAACATCACTCCCAGATAGATGATCGCCAGTGCAACTCTGCACTACAGAACCCGGCTTACAACCTCCTCTCTTTTCTATCTGGTCTCTGTTGGGTCACGCCTGCCATCCACAGCTCCACGCAGGCTTGCAGAAGGGGGGGGATCCTGGCGGTTTCGGCGCCTTTCTCTGATTTTTTAGATTTTTCATCCGATAGCTGCCCCTCAACAGAGGGCTTGGTTCCGTCGGCGCCAACGGAAGGCAACTCGGCAGTTACCGCCAACATTGCTGCTCCCAAAATCATTACATGCAAAACCCCAACGGCTGCATAAAGGCGATCTGGCTCGACAGATTGCAACTCAGAGTTGGGAAATCGCCGCAAATACTCTGTCAGCTGTTCTTGGGCCTGAGAAAAACCCATCCGCAAGGCGCGACGATGTTCCTCAGAATAAAGGCCAGCCTCCCCGACCAGGGAGCGCACCAGTTCAGGATTATCGGCCAAAGCCCGAAAACAGGTGTGGACATAGCGCAGGAGAATGGCTTGTAACCCAGAGCCTTGAGAGGGGGCGGGATCCGCCTTCAGAGGCAGATCGGCTATGCCGGAAAAGACCCCCAGCTCCCCAAATACGGCCAGGAGTAACCCTTGCTTGGTGCCGAAGTGCCGAAACAGGGTGACCTCATTCACTCCGGCCAAATCCGCAATTTGACGGGTGGTGGTTTGGGTGATGCCCTGACGAACGAACAGCTCCCGAGCCGCATTCAGCAGCCTTTGCCGAGAAGAAGGACGTGCCATAGTGAGGAGAAAACCTGAAGAATTGCGGCGGGCTGCAAGTGACGCTTGCATTTACGGTGGAATACCGCTAGGCTTAATGTCAAGCGAGAGGATGTCGGCAGCGTTGCCTCTGCTCCTCTTCTTCCTGTGTAGCCAAGTTCATCACAGCGGAGCACATAGCAAGTCACCGCTGGCTATGGCGGTGTCTTCAGAGGTTTGACTCCGTTTTCACGTTGGGCCGCTGTTATCCGGCGGCCTTAGCTTGGGCTTTGTGTTTTGGCTCTTTCCTAGTCAGTCTAGTCTACTTCTTCTTCTGAGGTTTTGTGGGTTCATGACCACTTCTTTTTCTCGCCAATCGCTGAATCATCCCGCTCCGCTCAATCGGCCCGAGCCCCAAGAGTCCTTTCGGTTTGCTTGGGAACATGTGCTCTTCTTTGCCATTTTTCACGTGGTGGCTTTGGTGGGAGGCA
Source organism: Synechococcus sp. W55.2 (assembly GCF_047461635.1). Lineage (NCBI taxonomy): Bacteria > Bacillati > Cyanobacteriota > Cyanophyceae > Synechococcales > Synechococcaceae > Synechococcus > Synechococcus sp. W55.2. The sequence continues at coordinate 12,470 of NZ_JANSHM010000056.1, forward strand.
TTTTCTTCTTCTCCTGGCCCGCTCTGGGGGTAGCCCTGTTTCTCCACTGGTGTTTCGGCAGCTTAGGCATCTGCTTGGGGTACCACCGCCTGCTCAGCCATCGTAGTTTCCAGGTGCCCAAGTGGCTGGAATATGTCTTCACGACTCTCGGTGCCCTGGCCGTTCAAGGGGGGCCGATCTTTTGGGTGGGTGGCCACCGTCAGCATCACGCCTTTACCGAAGACGAGGAGAGGGATCCCTATTCTGCTCGTAAGGGCTTTTGGTGGAGCCACATACTCTGGCTGATCTACCACCGCGAAGAATTTTTCAACCCTGAGAAGTATTTTGCCTTTGCGCCGGACTTGGCTCGGGATCCCTTCTACCGCTGGCTGGATAGGTACGCCCTGCTTCTGCAGCTGCCATTGGCCGCGATACTCTACCTGCTGGGGGGCTGGTCATTCGTCGTGTACGGTATCTTTGTGCGGACAGTGCTGCTACTGCATTGCACCTGGTTAATCAACTCGGCCAGCCACTTCTGGGGTTACCGGACTTTCGAGAGCAATGACAATGCTCGTAACCTTTGGTGGGCGGCGATTCTGACCTATGGTGAAGGGTGGCACAACAACCATCATGCCGACCCGAAGTGCGTTAAGGCCGGTTTGCGTTGGTGGGAGATCGACATGACCTACTGGGCCATTTGGCTGTTGGCGAGATTGGGCCTGGCTCGTAAGCTGCACCTGCCTGCCCAAGGCCAAGCTGCTCGCTGAACTGGTTTTTCCCAGACCTTGCAGAGGAATCATCCGGGGATCCCTATCCCTAGGGATCCCTTTTGGGTTGCAGAGAGAGCTAGTCTTCTAAGGGGCTATACTGCCACGCTCCATAGTGGTCAAGAATACGCTTAATTTGTTCTATGTCGGCATCGGGTTCTTGATGAATATGCAATGCCTCTATTTGGCTGTCTTGGTAGCGAAAGGTGGAGTTTTTTTTCCACTCCAGCTCCGTTTTCACCCCTGAAACACAAGCCAAATGGGCAGCCAATTCCCGATAAACCATCAGGGGCATAGAATCGTAGCGAACAGCGTAGCGTTTCAGCTTGGGGACGCTCACGTATGACAACCCAATCAACGTAGCTCAAAACAACTCAAGTATAGTCACTTCAAGTTAGATTAAGACGCTTCCTAACTACTCCGCGGTGTCGCCCAAATGCTCCGCATCACTTCCGCGAGCCCCCCAATCCCTCTCCCTAAGAGAGAGAAGAGCTAGGAAGCACTGCAACGGAACAGTTTCATTCCTCATTGAAATGACTATAACTTCTGGGCAATACAGTCACCAAAACCCCCCCGCTCAACACTCTTTGCTGGACACTTGACCGGCAAAACAGGATAGGACTAAGCAATTTTGTCATCGACCAAAGTGCAGCAGTTTACCTGATCCAGGCAAATCTTTCCCCACTGCAAGGCCCAGCGTACTAAGGCAACCCGATTTGCCGTTCGGGTCTTGCTCAAAATATTGCTGATGTGATTGTCAACGGTGCGCTTGCTGATCTCTAGGCGTTCCGCGATGTCCTGATTGGTCAGTCCTGCTGCAATCAACTCAATGACCTGCAGCTCCCGTTCGGACAACAAGTCTGCGGAATGATAGTCAGTACCCATTCCGAATGCCTGCTTAAGATGAACTGTAAGGATTACCTACCCCAATTCTAGGGGATCACCCCTGAGATGGACAGCCCTGAAGAAAGGAAATCTTAGGCGATTCTCGTCCAGATTCTGGCTGCGGGCCACTGACGCGAGCGTTTTCGGATAGGCTTCACAAGGGATCCAAGTGCTTCCGGGGCAGTTCCACCTGAACCCACAGCCCACCGGTTTGTGGGTGATTGCGCAATTGGATGGTGCCCCCATGAACCTCGACAATCTGCCGCACAATTGCCAGCCCTAGGCCGGTTCCGCCTTTGCTGCGGGCCCGCGCAGTGTCGGTGCGGTAAAAGGGCTGAAAGACCAACTCAAATTGATCTTCTGGCAGGCCAGGGCCGTGGTCGTACACCTCTAGCCGCACCTGGGATCCCTGCTCCGAAAGCACCACGTGGATAGGAGAGTCGGGCTTGCCATACTTGATGGCGTTGTCCAAGAGATTGAGAACGAGGCGGTATAGGCGTTGCTCATCCCCCCAGAGATAGATCTGGGACGATCCCCTCAGGTGCAGTTCCTGGTGGCGGGGTTTGGCCAACGGCTCCAAACTTTGCCAGGCTTCCTGCACCAGACTTGCCAGATCCACCCAGCGCCACTGAGAGCGGGATGCGGCTCCCAGATTGAGGGCACTGAGTTCGAGCAAGTCTTGAACCAAATGGCTCAGGCGCAGAGTTTCATTTAGCAATCGTTCCACCCAGACTGCTTGAGCGGCATCGACCCGGCTTTGTAAAGTTTCGGCCAGCAAGCGAATGGAGGTGAGGGGGGTTTTCAGCTCGTGAGCCACATCCGAAGCCCAGCGATCCCGCTGTTGGGCCAGCATTTTTGCTTCCAGCCGGTCTTCTAAAAAAATGGCCACGTGCGCTTGCGGCAGGAGCAACCCCCAAGCCCGCAGCGGAATCGGTTTGCCATCCCCACCGGAAGGGTAGAAAATCCATTCGCGACTTTGGACAGGAGCAGCGGTCTCCTGTCGGCGGGTAGCCTCGATGAGCTGATCCAACTCATAGGAGCGCACCCATTCCAGCAAGAGCTTGATGCCCGGCTGCCATTGGTTGATGCGCAGCAGACGCTGGGCGGCAGGATTGCACTCCAGCACCACGTTGTTTTCGTCTACCCGCAGATATCCCCAAGGGAGCCGCTGACTCAGGTATTGCCAGTTTTGCAGTTGCTGTTTTTGGTTGGCCCAATCCAGATCTTGTTGGCGAAGATAACGGCTGAGCAAGCTGAGCATCTGTTCCAGGGAGTGGAGGGGCATGGCCAGATGCACCAGGGATCCCAACCGCTGCAATTCGCGTCTGAAACGGCGCCGAGTCTGCCACAGCAGGAGCAACGTGCAAAGCAAACCGATTCCCAACCCGATCAGGATCCCGGCTTCCAGTCCCATGTTCCCACCACCTTTGCTGCCATTGTCGCTCAGGGAAGCAAGAGTGGAGGCGAAAGCCCGGTTGCCGGCCTCTTATCGACGATGTACGAGGGTGGTACTGGCTTGGTCGGTGGGCACAAGCAAGATCTCGCTGATGTTCACGTGGGGGGGACGGGTTGCCGCAAACACCACCACCTCGGCCACATCCATCGCCGTCAAGGGGGTGAGGCCCTGATACACCGCTGCCGCGCGGGCGCGATCCCCACGGAAGCGCACTTGGCTGAACTCGGTTTCCACCAGGCCCGGCTGAATCTCGGTGACGCGAATGGGGGTGCCCAGTAAATCCAGCTTCAGCCCCTCGGAGATGGCCCGCACGGCGGCCTTGGAAGCGCAATACACAGCGCCACCTGGGTAGGTCTGCCGACCGGCAATGGAGCCGATGTTCACCACATGGCCTCGACCTCGCTCCACCATGCCGGGCAAAACGGCGCGGGTAACATAGAGCAACCCCTTGAGGTTGGTATCGATCATCTCTTCCCAATCTTGCAAGGCCCCCATGTGGAGCTTGTCCAAGCCACGACTTAAACCTGCATTGTTGACCAAGATGTCGATGTTGGCCCACGGCGAGGGCAAAGATTGAAGCGCCTGCTGCACGGCTGCCCCATCCCGCACATCCAAAGCCAGCAGGTAGGAAGGAGTGCCGTAAGCCTGCTGCAATTCCCCAGCCAGTTCCTGCAGCCGATCCTGACGGCGGGCCACCAGAATCAGGCGGGCTCCAGAACGGGCAAAAAGGGTGGCACAAGCGGCCCCAATGCCGCTACTGGCTCCGGTGATGAGCACGATGGAGTTTTCAAGCATCATTTGCTAATTCAAATGCTGTGATTTCAGTTGGGTTGAGTCGGAGAAAAATGGACAGCTACCTTCAGCTTCCTCGTCAGTTCGAGGCTACAGCCATTCTAGGAGTTCGAGCCACTTCCCCAAGGGGAGTCTGGGATCCAGCAAACGAATCGTTTCTCTGCCGTTCGGTAGCGACCCTACCGCTCCCTGCAAGAGCCTAAAGAGAGCGCTCCAGCAGCTTGACGCAAGCATACAGAGTATCCAAATGGGGAGTGGGCACCCCCACCAAACGCCCCAACTCGGTGATGGCTCCCACAATGGCCTCGATCTCCGTCCGTCGCCCCAGCTCAATATCCTGCAGCATCGAGGTGCGATGGGATCCCACGCGGGCTGCATCTTCTAGCCGCTCTTCCAAAGAGACCGGCAGCCGGATCCCCAGAGCTTGGGCTACAGCCTCAACTTCCCGCATCACCGACCGAACCAGAGCATGGGTGGGTGGGTACTGAGCAATCTCATCTTGAGCAGCTCGGGTGAGGGCGCTGATGGGATTGAAGGCAGCGTTGCCCCACAGTTTCTGCCAGATCTCGGCCCGAATCTGCGAGGTGAGGGTGGTGGAAAGCTGCGCCTGTTCAAAGATGGCGGCCAAGGACTGCAACCGCCCTGACAGGGATCCATCCGGCTCCCCCAGAATGTAGCGCCCACCCCCTGTGTGCAAGACCACTCCTGGCTCTGCCAACTGCACGGCGATATACACCACACAGCCGATCACCCGCTCTATCGGCAGATGGGCAGCGATAACCCCTTCTGGATCCACGGAAGTCAGGGAATGCCCCTCAAACTCGCCGCCATGCCGGTAGAAGTACCACCAGGGGATACCATTCTGGGCAATCACAATGGGGGTGTCTGGGCCACACAGGGATCCCAGCCGAGGGGCAAGCTGCGGCAAGCTGTGGGCCTTGACCGTCACTATCAGCCAGTCCTGTGGGCCAAGGGCAGCCGGGTCGTCGGTGGCCGTCAAGTGCTCCACCCAGGTTTGGGAGGGATCCCCCTGCCGGATGAGCTTCAGACCTTGGGTGCGGATGGCCTGCAGGTGAGCTCCACGGGCCACGACACTGACGGGAAAGCCAGACCGAGCCAGGCATATGGCCAAGTGACTTCCCACCGCCCCAGCGCCAACGATACAAATCTTCATGAGTTTATCATCTTTCCGCCACCCACCTCATATCCAGGTGGCCAATTGACATGGAATTGACATGGAGCTGTAACAAGGCCCGATACCGGGCCCGGGAGAAATCCTCGACAGCTTTACTCTGCCCCCCCTTGGGTCACCCTCAGGATCCCGTATCCAAGTGCCACGCCCACCAGGGTCAGCACAATGCAGAGTCCAGCAATGGTGAAGATCTCGCCAGCCATAGATTCAGCTTCCTCGCAAATGGGATACATCGCCTTCTCAGGATATCGGATCCCAAGCCCTGGCCTTCACTCCAGCGGTGTAGCGGCCCAAACCCAACTCCTCGAAAAACAGTCGTTCTCCCAGACTTGATGAGATCCGGCTATCCGCCTCTATAATGAAAGCAATTTACAAGTCTTTACCGGCATAGGCTAAATTGTAATGCCTACAGCCGTAAAGCTTGTTTGGTGGCTCTCGAATGGCCCGTTGGGCCTCGCGAGTTGTTGAAACGGTTCTAAGTAGGGTCTTGAAGCGCTAGGGATCCTGACTTAACGGGAAACTCCTGAGCAGTTCTTGCCAAAGAGCCGTTCAAGGAAACTGAGGCAAAAGACCCAGGAGTTGAGTCTTTATACCTAGGCTCCGCTCCTGCTTCGAAGAAGCAAACTTTGTAGTTTCATTAATGTCCTCATTCATTTAGATGTCTTTAAGGAGTAGTTCAGATGACCATAGCGGTAGGGCGCGTGCGTCAGGAGCGAGGATGGTTCGACATCGTCGATGACTGGCTCAAGCGCGACAG